>NZ_JBKORL010000076.1:0-17154 GCF_047314525.1 Shewanella sp. BJSY2023SW007
ATGTTTGTTTGGCGACTACAGAGTATCACCAACAGGCAGTTGATCTCTCCTCACCGTTTAACCATGAGTGGTGCACTTATTATCTGAATTCGGGCTTTGGATATTTGGCTGGCTTCAACAAGATGAGAACGACATAAACCGAAAGTCTTCTGTCCTCTTAAACAACGTTGCGCCACTTCAACCAAAAAGTTTCCTCGTCGCTCCCATTTTCCCATTGGCCACTCCTGAGCAAAGCTTAAATACAAACTCTCCCAACTTCACAATAAAATAATAACAAGCTTTCTGCGACTGCGATATTGAGTAATACTGATACCATTATGAGTCACGCCAATAGCCAATGTTAAAAATAGAATTGCTCGAGAGTTTTATTGCTGTGGCCGAATGCGGCAATTTATCCAAGGCTGCAGAAAAAGTCTGTCGCACCCCGTCGGCATTGAGCTTACAGATCAAAAAGCTGGAAGAAAGTGTCGGTCAACCACTGTTGCTCCGAGACAATCGAGGCGTGGTACTGACCGAATCCGGCAATACCCTGCTCAACTACGCCTATAAGATGATGCAACTCAACACCCAGGCCCTGGATGAGCTGAAAGACTGTCAGAATCGCGAAGTGATTCGCCTTGGCGTTCCCACAGATTATATTACCTATTATCTGGACAACTGCCTGCTGGAATTTGTCCGTGAGTTCACCTGTATTGAGTTGGTCATAGACACAGATGTCAGCGGCAATCTGTATAAGCGGTTGCATCAAGGGGAATTCGACCTGATAGTGGCGACCCATTGGCAGCCTCCGGTGCAGGGAGAGCTCCTGTTCGAACGACGTTTTCATTGGGTGGCCGCCAAGAACGGCAGTGCCCATAAACGGGAAACGATTCCCATGGCACTTTACCCGGAAAACTGCCCCATCAGAGCTCAGGTGTTTGCCAACCACCAACTGTCGATGCGGCCCATCAATGTGCTGCTTTCCACCCCCTCACCCCAAGCCTTGTGCATGGCGGTCGAAAATGATTTGAGCATAGCTCCGATTGCCGAATTCAGGATCAACGACAAGATGCAGATCCTCGATCCCATAGAGCATGATCTCCCTCCCTTGCCCGTGTTCAATGAATCTCTCTATCTCAATCCGGAGAGCCAAACTGAAGCCTGCAATCAACTCATCGCCCTGTTGAAGGCCAATCTCAAAAACAGAAACACGGCCGTAGAATAAGATGAAAGCCGGCTAGTGCCGGCTTTCATCTTAATTAACTACCACTTGAGTTTACTCAGATCACATTGAATGGTTTCGCCCTTTTTGGCTGGTGTGCCCGGCTGCTTGGCTGATTCACACAAGAGTGTTGTACCATAGTCATTGCGTTTGTCGTGGGCATTGCTTCTGGCCCAAACCGAGACTATCGCTCTCTCTTCCGGCTTGGCTTCGCAGCTGCCATCAACATCGAAGGCATGGATGGTGTTCTGGTGAAAATACAACAGGGGATCGCGTTCACTGCTGCCGGAAAGCCACATTGCATCGACATTGGGTTGCCCGGCATCGAAGCGGACCCGGCGCATCTTGTCATTCTCTTTTACAGTTTCCAACAAAGGTGAATCGGCTTTGATTGCCAGGCTCTTGAACTGATTGGTGCAAGCCGGCAGCCTCATGTTGTAGTACATTTCAGAAATGGCATGGTTGTGAAACGGGTAAAGAGTATCGACCGACTGTACTGTCATACCTACTTCGGCGCCGACTTTCTCACCATTGATGCTGTCAATTCTCAGTAGTCCCCAGTGACCAAAGATCTCTGCATAAGCATAACCGCCACGAACATTATTGAAGTTCTTGTCATTGCGCTTGCTTTCTTCGGCATACATGGGGAACCAACCGGCAGCGGCCCACAGGTTGGGCAAGGCGTTGGCACTGATGTCATAGGGGAAAGCCGATGGCATCTTCACCTCATCACCTGTGACCATTTTGTAGAAGTTATCAGTAAAGATTTTTCCCTGCTTTTGCACCTGTTTATTGGTGACTTTCTGCTTGAAGAATTCATTAAAGCTCATGCGTTTCGCCCACTGAGCCACCGGGGATTTTTGCTCCAGTTCCCCTCCTGGGCTGTAGATCCAATTGACATCACGGCGAGCCCCGAAACAAATTTTGGCACTTTGGGGATTGTGCAATACCTGATAGATATTTTTCACCATCAGCTGCATATCGCGGCGATCCATTACGCAGAACTTTTGTCCACCGGCGCTGGTGTCGTAAATAGCCTCATCCGAGTTCAGGCAATGAGCTTGCTCGCCATTGGTGAGCGCCTGGGCAAAGCCATTTAAATAACGCAATGTTTCATCCCAGAGAATATCGACATACTTTTGATCTTGTTTGGAATACTCTGGCGTTTCACCCAAACAGACAAAGCTTGCATTTTCAATATCAGCCGAGTCTAAAAAATCCGGTAACTTTTCTGCCATCGCTGTATTGGAAATCAGCAGTGAAATTAATATTAGTTTCTTATTCATCACCTGGAACCTCAATTATATTTAGAGTAAATATCAGGCAAAGCATATACTTGGAATCCATTCCAAAAATGTTGCCTGAACACAGGCAACAAAAAAGATAACAGAATGAAAAAGAGTTGTGAGCCAGCAAACAAAAAAGGCCCACTTGTGATCAAGTGAGCCTATCATTGAATTAAAACAGCAGTTGCAGGGACTATTTTAATCAAAGATATTTACGGGTCATGCTGCCGGTGGAGGAAACTTGAGGCAGCATATAAACCCTTTCATTATTCCTTATGTTTATCGTATTTAAAGGTATGGCAATTACTGCACAGAGGTTTTTTAGGCTGGTGTTCACCATGACACTCAACACAAGGCAGGTCTTTACCATAATGCAAGTTGTCATGGGGATTTTGCCATCTGTCCTCACCACTGCGGGCTGTCTTTTTTGCCAGCTCATCGACATCGTGGCACTTAAGGCAGGCACCATCTGAAGGGTACTGCTTAAGCCCTTGGTCGTGACATACCTTACAATCCTTGCCTATCACTGCCTTGTGATAATCGCGCTGCTGAACGGCATGAACCGATACCGAAGTTAGCCCTGCCAACAGCAGTGCCCATACTAAGTTTGCTTTCTTCATTATTGAGTCCTCTCTCACCGTTCAATTCAGGCTTGCATCATGCTGCGGGCCGCAGTCATACCCATCACCATACATTCGGGAATAGAGCAGCTTCCCAGGCGGCTAACGCCGTGGATGCCGCCACACACTTCCCCTGCGGCATAGAGTCCGGCAACCGGCTTACCTGTGAGGCTATCTTTGACTTCAGCCTTGGTGTTCACCTGGACTCCGCCCTGGCAGTAATGCACCTTGGGCCACAGACGCACCACAGTGAAAGGCGCTTCAATATACTTATCTTTTGCCTTGGTCATGTTCTTGCCAAACTGCTTGTCTTCACCGCTATTGACATAGCGGTTGTACTCTTCGATTTGTGCCTTGAGTGGTTTCAAAGGCACCTCAAAGTGCTTGGCCAGTGCCTCCAGTGAGTCAAACTTCCAACCCACATTGTATTTGAGCACCTTGGCGGTATTGGGGTGCTGTTTGGAGTCCTTGTAGCTGGTGATCAAGATAGGTGGCAGCGGTTCTCCCTTAGCGTCGCGACAGGCCAACTCGGCATCGGCGCGGGTCTTGCGGTCGGCAATTTCATTCATAAAGCGCTTACCTGTCATGCGGTTAATCGCAATTGAATGAGGGAAGTTGAAGATGGAATAGTTGGAAACATAACCAAAACCGCCCTCATCGGGAGAGGCCCAGGGCCCGGACTGAATATGTGCCAGATGCACAGGCACAGCGCCGAGACGGAACATCTCCAACATACCTTCACCTGTGGCGCCGGGAGTATTGGTACAACCCACTTCATGGGTCAGAGTCGGATCCTGCGCCATTCGCAGGCCGATATTCTGGGCAAAGCCACCGGTTGCCATCAAGACACCGCGCTTGGACTTGATATACACCAACTTGCCAGAGTCCGCTTCGCCGAAGTAATAACCCTGACGCATCTTCACCCCTTCGACGCGACCATCCTTGCCGAGGACAAAGCCCTCAAACTTGGAGCGGTTATGGGTCTTGACTCCGATACGCTGACACTCTTTATACAAAGGCTGGGTAATACCTGCGCCGCAACTGACCGCGGTTTGATAAGTACGGGCAACCGAGTGACCACCCAATTGTTGCAGGTAAGGATGGTATTCGGCACCGGCATCCAGGGTCATCTGCAAGGCTTCCACCGCGTGTGAAGCCACATGACGCAGCAGTTCCTCATCGGCGATACCCCGGCCCGATTTCAACTGATCGGCAACCATCTGTTCTACTGAGTCCTTAACACCTTCCTGTTGCTGCATAGGTGTACCCGGTGCGGCGAACAAGCCACCGTTAATGGCAGAGTTACCACCGAAATAAGGCATCTTTTCAAAGACATGCACATCTTTGGCGCCTTTGCGGGTCGCCTCAATGGCCGCTGCCAAACCGGCAAACCCTGAACCGATAATCAGCACTTCAACTTCTTTATCCCAACTCACATCCGTGGCTTTTTCCGATACAGCCAACACGGGAGCAGCCACGGCAACTCCGGCAGCGGCGCCAACGCCCTTAATAAAATTACGGCGTCCCAGCAGATCTACTTTGCTCATCTGTCATCACCTTTTTCGTTTTAATTGACACTGGTATCTTAGGGATGGAATCAATTCCAAAACGGGAGTTAAGCGTCAGTTGCTTTTTAAACAAAAGGGCAACATTTAAAAATGACATCTGGCTTGGGTTTTAACTGCAAAGCTGGACAAGTGACATTTTTTGGAACGGTTTCCAAACTTCGCCACAGCCCACAAGACAGGCAAGAAATCAGGGGAAAAGAGAGCAATTGATAAACAGCTATGACTTTGGCTCTTTCTCAAGCTCAAAAGCTAATCTAAGTCAAAGTTAGCCAAGCACTGACTCAATAGAAGGAATATCAACAGAAAAGCTGGGGTGGAGCCGTATTGTTGGGGCCTAACTGTATTCAGGACAGGTCACAACAAACAGTTTGGGGGCCCAGAGACCCCCTTTTTTAGACGAGGATCAGCCGACTTTAATCAGAGTGCGGCCGCTGATTTCACCTTTAACGATTTGCGCTGCGGCCTCGGGTACCTGCTCCAGAGTGATTTCATGACAAGCCTCTTGATAGTAACTCTCAGGCAACAGAGCCACTATCTGCTCCCAGGCAGCACGGCGCTTGGCGGCCGGGCACTGCACCGAGTCTATTCCCAGCAGGCTGACGCCACGAAGAATAAAGGGCATTACCGTGGTTGGCAGGGCAAAGCCCCCCGCCAGGCCACAAATCGCGGCGACCCCAGCATAATTCAGCTGTGACAAGGCGCTGGCCAGCACCTTATTCCCTACGGTATCTACTACGGCGGCCCAGCGCTGCTTATCCAGTGGTCTGGCATCCTGCTCAAGCTCGCTGCGCTCAATTACATCACTGGCACCAAGCTGCTTGAGCCAGGTCGCATTCTGCTCCAGACGGCCTGTACCGGCGACAACCTTAAAGCCGAGTTTAGCCAGCAGCGTCACGGCCACCGAGCCGACCCCACCACTGGCACCTGTTACCAGCACCTCACCATCTTTCGGTTTGATCCCAGCTTGCTGCAACGCTTGTACACACAGCATGGCCGTGAGGCCGGCGGTGCCTATCATCATCGACTTGGCGGCTGTGCAACCCAGTGGCATAGGCACCAGCCAGTCACCCTTGACTCTGGCACTCTCGGCCATACCGCCCCAATGGTTTTCGCCAACGCCCCAGCCGGTGAGGATAACCTCATCGCCTGGCTGATAATCCGGATGGGCCGACTCTCGTACCACACCGGCAAAGTCGATACCCGGCACCATGGGGAATTGACGAATAATCTTGCCAAGCCCGGTCACCGCCAGGCCGTCTTTGTAGTTCAGTGAGCTGTAGGCAACATCGACCAGAACATCCCCCTCAGGCAGATCGCTGTCTTGCAACTGAGTGACTTGGGCCAGGGTCTGTTTATCGTTTTGGGTCAATACCAGTGCCTTAAACATGATTACCGCTCCTGCTGTTAAAAATACAAATTCAAGACTAATGGAAAAAAACGCGACGGGACACAAGAGCATTAGCAGAGTGTCGAGGCGTGCAACTCATGGGTTATTTCGCAGCTTGGTTCACATTCGATAATCCCAATCTGTTGCCCTGGCCTCATTACTTGGCTCTACCACTGCGGAATTATTAACGAAATACCAACATCTAAAACTACTTCAGCGCCAACGCCTTAAGCTTACGGTATAGGGTGTTGCGGCTAATCCCCAAGCGGCGTGCCGCTTCACTGACGTTACCATTGCAAGCCAGCCAGGTGTCGCGAATTTGCGTCTGCATTTGGCGGTGCAGATTGTTGCCCGGCGCGGGTACCAGACCGGTCACAGTCTCTTCTGTAGCCACCAAGGTCTGCTGCAGACTTTCAGGCAGCGTTTGCCAGTTGAGTTCAGGGAACTCTTCGGCCATCAAACAGGCTACCTGCATCAGGTTATCCAGCTCCCGTAGGTTTCCCGGCCAATGATATTGCAGCAATCGCTGCTCCAGCACAGGACACAGGCTCTGGGGCCGAACTCGATAGCGCTGGTGCAATTTGTGGATCAGACGCCGCAGGTCGCTTCGCTGGCGCAATGCAGGCAGTGTGACCTGCAAGCCATTGAGCCGGTAATAGAGATCGGCGCGAAAGGCCCCCTGCTGCACCAATGCTGGTAAGTCCATATGAGTGGCGGCAATCACCTGAATGTCGACGCTGTGTGCCTGATTACTGCCAATGGGCACCACCTCGCGCTCCTGCAACACCCTAAGCAAACGGCTCTGGGCCGCCAGGGGCATCTCGCCTATTTCATCCAGAAACAGGGATCCCTGGTGCGCCTGACGTATTTTGCCGACATATCCCTGCCTGGAAGCTCCGGTAAAGGCACCCGCCTGATAACCAAACAGCTCTGATTCCACCAGCTCCGCCGGGATCGCGGCGCAGTTGACTGCCACAAAAGGCTGCTGGTGCCTGGGACTTTGCACATGCAGCTGTTTGACAAACTGCTCCTTGCCCACTCCGGTTTCCCCCAGGATCAGCAAAGGGATATTTCGTACCAACACCTTACGCGCCTGCTGCCAGGCTTGATCCAACCTGGGTTCTTTAAAAGCAGCGCTGCTTTCTCTGCTCTCTCGGCTCTGGCTCGCTCGAACCACAGGCTTGGTATGTTGAGGCCGCTCCAACGCCTGGGTTCTGAACACCAATCCCTGCTGCAAGCGGCCGCTGCCCCGGTTCAATACCTGAGGGGACAAGGCCTGGTGAATTTGGCCCAGGTTGATGCCTTTGAGTAGTTGCCTTGCCATAGGGTTGGCGCCCAGCACCCGTCCATCAAGGTCGAGCACCAATACGCCTTGCCAGCCTGAATGCAGCAGGGCCTGCTGCGGCGCCAGATCCAATCGAACAGCAGCGCCGGGAAGTCGGCACAATAAAGCCAGCTCCAACTGCTGCGCCAAACTGGACACCAAAATGGCTGTCTTTGGGGTATGGATTTGCTGCTCACTGGTGATATCCAAGGCTCCCAGCAACTCACCGTCCGGGGAGAACAGCGGGCTGGCGGTGCAACTCATAAATCTGTGGCTCTTGATAAAGTGCTGCTCACCGATAACCGAAACACACTGGCGTTCGCTGAGTGCCGCGGCTATGGCATTGGTCCCCTTGTATTGCTCCAGCCAGTTGACCCCGGTATCCAGGGCAATATTGGCAAGCTTTTGTGAGTAGCGGCTCACGCCCCAGTGCTGCAGCACAAAACCTTGAGGATCCGAGAGGATGAGCCGGCTCTGAGTTCGCCCCATAAGTTGATTGAACAGTGGCAGTGCACTGTGCTCCACGGCTTGCAGCAGCCGGCCATGGCGCTGGCGCCGCTCATCAAGGGCTGCAGTATTGAGCCTGAGTTCATCGGGTATGGCGGCGGGATTGAGCCCGGCCCCCTGACAACGTTGCCAGGAAGCCGATAACCAGGATTGGGAATGGGTCTTGAGTGTCATAGCCCTGCTCCATTCTGGTACACCTGTGTGTACCTTTTTGCCACAGTTTGCGCGATAGACAACTCGAGTACCCGGCACCACGCCAAGATACAGCAATCGCAAATTTAGTTTTTCATCATACTGTTAGCACAATAAATGAACAAGCAGGCTCACACTGGCCCGGCCTTTGCGTTTACCTGAGCCAAGGCCGCTGTGGCCGAACAGATAAATACAAGAAAAACCTTTCAACAAGACGAGGAAACTCACCATGATTTATGCCCAACCCGGCACTCAGGGTGCCCTGCTGCAGTTCAAGGATAAGTACGACAATTTTATTGGTGGAAAGTGGCTCGCGCCGGTTGGCGGACAATACTTTGATAACCGTACCCCGGTCACCGGCGAAGTCTTCTGTCAGGCCGCCCGCTCTGATGCCCGGGATATCGAGTTGGCGCTGGATGCGGCCCATGCCGCCAAAGAGAGTTGGGGCAAGACTTCAGTCACCGAACGGGCCAATCTGTTACTGCGCATTGCCGATCGAGTAGAGCAGAGGTTGGAGATGCTGGCAGTGGCCGAAACCTGGGAAAACGGTAAGGCGGTCAGGGAAACCCTCAATGCCGATTTACCCCTGTTGGTGGACCACTTCCGTTACTTTGCCGGCTGTATTCGCGCGCAGGAAGGCAGCGCTGCCGATATTGATGCCACCACGGTCAGCTATCACTTTCCCGAACCTTTGGGCGTGGTTGGGCAGATCATTCCCTGGAACTTTCCACTCTTGATGGCGGCCTGGAAGATAGCCCCGGCACTGGCGGCCGGCAACTGTATCGTACTCAAGCCAGCTGAGCAGACACCGGTTTCCATCATGGTACTGCTGGAGCAGGTTCAGGATTTGCTGCCTGCCGGGGTGCTTAATGTCGTCAACGGCTTTGGCGCCGAGGCGGGTCAAGCGTTGGCCACCAGCAAACGCATCGCCAAGTTGGCTTTCACGGGGTCAACCGAAGTGGGTTATCACATACTCAAGTGCGCCGCTGAGTCACTGATCCCCTCGACCATGGAGCTGGGCGGGAAATCCCCCAACATCTATTTTGCCGATGTCCTGGAACAGGAAGACGATTATCTGGATAAGGCGGTCGAAGGCATGTTGCTGGCCTTCTTCAACCAGGGTGAAGTCTGCACCTGTCCCAGCCGGGTACTGATCCAGGAGTCCATCTACGACAAATTTATCGAGCGGGTCATCGCCAGAGCCCAGAGTATCAAACAGGGAGATCCGCTGGATACCGACACTCAGGTCGGCGCTCAAGCGTCACAGGAGCAGTTTGATAAAATACTCAGCTATCTGGAAATTGGTCGCAATGAAGGCGCCAAGATACTGCTTGGCGGTCAGGCCAACAGCCTGCCGGGCTCCCAGAGTCAGGGCTATTATGTTACCCCGACAATACTCAGCGGCCATAACCGGATGCGGGTATTTCAGGAGGAGATCTTTGGCCCAGTGGTGGCTGTAACCACCTTCAAAGATGAAGCAGAAGCACTCAGCATTGCCAACGACACTCAGTATGGTTTGGGTGCCGGCGTCTGGACCCGGGATATGAATCGGGCACAGCGTATGGGGCGGGGGATCCAAGCAGGACGAGTCTGGATCAACTGCTATCATGCCTATCCGGCACATGCCGCTTTCGGAGGATACAAGAAGTCAGGTATCGGCCGGGAGACCCACAAAATGATGCTGTCTCACTACCAAAATACCAAGAATCTGCTGGTGAGTTACTCCACCAGTCCCTTGGGTTTCTTCTAAATCAAACACAGTCAAAACAAGCCCGGCTTCTGTCGGGCTTTTAATTGCACAAAACCAATACATTAAATTAACATTTGCGAATACAAAGAATATCAACAGATCAACTATTGAAAGAGATTTTCACAAATACTAGTATTGTTTAGCTACAACAAGAAACATAAATAACAATATCTAAACAATTTCATAGGGAGTTGGTATGTTAAAAGAGAAATTGCTGGCGAACGCCATTCGCTTTTCACTTTTTGCAGCAACGGGTTTTGCTTCTCTGGCAGTGGCCTCTCCGGCCATGGCAGAGGAACAAAATGAGCAGCAGATTGAAAAAATCCAGGTAACAGGTTCACGCATTATGCGTGAGGGCGCTATTGCCCCCAGCCCGGTTACCGTTATTTCGGGCGAGTCTCTGATTAAAACAGGGGCCGTTAACATAGGTGAAGCACTCAACGAACTGCCAGCTCTGGCAAACACTTACTCACTGGCCAACTCGGGAAGCTCTATCGGTACTGCCGGTCTGAACTTGTTGGATCTGCGTGGCATGGGCGCAGCCAGAACCCTGGTACTGGTCGATGGCAAGCGTCATGTGGCCAGTAGCCCAGGCACATCCTCTGTCGACGTGAACACCATTCCAACCGAATGGGTCGATAGTGTTGAAATCATCACTGGTGGCGCCTCGGCGATTTACGGTGCCGATGCGGTTACCGGTGTTGTTAACTTCAAGATGAAGAAGAAGATTGAAGGCTTCTCAGCCTCTGCCGCCGCCGGTATTGCCGATGACAGCGACTACAATAACCAGCGCTTCAGTCTGGCCTATGGTTCCAACTTTGATAATGATCGCGGTAACGCGGCTATCTCGGTCGAATACTCACAGCAAGATCGCCTCGGAATGCTGGAACGTGACCAAACAGCGGTTTCTTGGAGCGAGCTCAATAATACTATCGATGACAGCACTGTTAAGCAGCTGCTGCCAAATGCCGGTTACTGGGGGATCAATAATGCCGGTGTTGTTGGCTTCTATGGCGGAACACCGGGTTATTATAGCTTCAACCCGGACGGTACTCCGAAAACTATTGGTCTAGGTGAAATCACGGACGGTATAAAATGTGCCGGTGAGGGTTGTGACTATATCAACCTGCGTCAGTGGGAAGAACTGCAGCCCGAGTTTGATCGTACCACCATCAACTTCAAGACCAACTATGACTTTACCGATAACCTGAACGGTTATTTCGAGGCTAAGTGGAGCCGAACCAATGCCACCACTTCAGGGCAACCGGCGTTCTTCTTCTTCAGAGATGACTATACGACAGTAACCCGTGATAACCCCTACGTTTCCGATGAACTGGGCGCTTTGATGGATCAGGTCGGCTCAGACTCTGTGGTAGTCAACCGCTTTATGTCGGATCTGGGTCCCCGCACCGAAGATGATGAGCGTACCACCCAAAGGTATGTGCTCGGTCTAAATGGTATAGTGCTGGAAGATTGGGAGATGGAAGCCTATGCCATCTATGGTCAGACAGAGCAGACCCGTACCAATTACAACAACTTGATCTATAAAAATTTCCAGCAGTCTGTAGATGCTATTCGCGATCCTGTCAGCGGCGAAATTGTCTGTCGTGACACAGATGCCCAGGCCGCAGGTTGTGTGCCCGTCAATCTGTTTGGTGACGGAGCGGTAACCCGCGAAGCTGCCGACTGGTTCAGTACTACCACTACAGGTAAATTCAAAATCGAGCAGTATGTAATCGGCGGCTCTATGTCCAACTCTGCCCTGTTTGAGCTGCCTGCCGGTATGGTAGGTTTCGCTTCCGGTATCGAATACCGCAAGGAAAAGAGTCAGAACAACGAAGATCCATTTGCCGCTACCGGCGCCACCTTCTTTAACGCCCTGCAGAGTGAAGGCGGTGATTTCGATGTCAAAGAAATCTATGCCGAGATCTCTGTGCCGCTGCTGGAAGACCTACCTGGTATCCAGAACCTGACTCTGGATGGCGCGGTCCGCTACGCTGACTACTCCACCATTGGCGATGCTACCAGTTGGAAGTTGGGTCTGGACTGGACCATCATAGATTCGCTGCGCCTGCGTTCGACTCTGTCTACCGCTCTGCGCGCCCCTAACATCAGCGAATACTATGGTGCCCAAGGTCAGAACTTCTTCAATGTTGATGACACCTGTAAAACCAGCGAACTGGCCGAGGTAACTCCAGAGCAACGAGCGATTCGTGCTGCCAACTGCGCCGCACTCGGGGTACCAACTGATTTCGATTCCAGCTATGACAGCGCAACCCTCGAAGGGGTTTCCGGTGGTAATGACCAGTTGGAGCCTGAAGAGTCTGACAGCTACACTGTCGGTCTGGTTTATCAGCCTTCATTCGTTGAAGGTCTGGTGATGACGGTGGATTACTGGAACATTGAAATCACAGATGCTATCGCCAATATCGCTGCTCAGGATATTATCAATCGCTGTATCGACTCCCCCACAGGGGTCAACAACCAATACTGTGATTTGCTCACCCGTGACGCCACCTCACACGAGATCACTAACATCATTCAGATTGTGCAGAATATAGCCAAGCAGGAAGCCTCAGGGGTCGACTTCGAAATCGGTTATGACTTCCCGCTATTTGGCGGTGACCTGCGCACCAACCTACTGGGTACCTATCTAATCGAGCGCAACGAATATCCCTTCCAGGATGATTCCTCCGATTATGAAGAGTATGCCGGCACGATAGGTGAAGCACAGTGGCAAGGTCAGTTGGTACTGAACTACAGCTACGACGCCTGGAACCTGAACTGGAAGACACGTTATCTGGACTCGGTAGATCTGTATACTCCGCAGTTCAACGCCGACTATGACGTGCCTTACTCCAATGTCATGAGCTATGGTTCATACAGTGTTACCGACTTGTATGCCACCTACACCATGGACAATGGTCTGGAGTTCGGTCTCGGGATAGACAACGCATTCGACCGTGACCTACCAGGCAGCACCACTGGTACAGGTACCGGCAGCGCCAGCTATGACAACATAGGTCGCTTCTATTACCTGACTGTCAAATACGAGATGTAAGCAATTACCTCGCCTGAAAAAGCCCCTTGAGGGGCTTTTTTACTTTCTAGCGACTTTGCATTCTCACTGAGAGGGGGACACTCCGTTGCTGAATGGTATAATGCCCCAATCTGCATGCAATAAGGTCAACCCGTGTTCCACATCGCCCTCTATGAACCCGAAATTGCCCCCAATACCGGCAACATTATCCGTCTCTGTGCCAACAACGGCTGCGAGCTACACCTGATAGAGCCTTTGGGTTTTGATCTGGAAGAGAAAAAACTGCGCCGGGCCGGGCTGGATTATGGCGACCTGACCCGAGTAAACCGTTACCCTGATTTCCCGCACTTTCTCGCAGCCATGGCGGGCAAACGCATTTTGGCTTGCACCACCAAGGGCAGCCGGCCACATTCCGAGCTCGAGTATCGGCAAGGCGATGTGCTCTTGTTTGGCCCCGAGACTCGCGGCCTGCCTCAGGAAATATTGCAGAGCATTGCTGCAGAGCACAGACTGAGGATCCCCATGGTGCCCTCTAGCCGCAGCCTGAACCTTTCCAATGCAGTGGCTATCATCAGCTATGAAGCATGGCGTCAACAGGGTTTCAGCGGCGCTATATAAATCAGCGAGGTTGCAGTGAGATGGCTCTGTAGGTTTGATAGCTATCCGAGTCCTCATCCAGATAATGCAAATTCTGGCGCCAGAGCCAGCCGTCATTATCGGCTTCGAATAGCAGTTGGATCAGCGCCGGTCGTCCACCGGACTGCCCTTCACCCAGCAGGGAAAATCCGCTGCCCTGATGGTAAAGGGTGAAGGATTGAAAGCGTTCTTCGGTCACACCGTCAAAGTACCAGAGCCCCACACTGGGGTCTTGGTCTCGAAACCACCAGGTTTCACTCAGGGGATGGCGTGCCCCTTCACTGACGCTGAGTAACAACTGACGCTTGTCTTTACTGCAGATGGCATCCAGGCTGAGCTCCTTCGGTGTTTGCCCGCTTTGGGCGCCATCCCCCTGCCAATGGCCATTGAGCGCTTCACAGAATTGACTAAAAGAAGCCTTGCTGGCCCAGGCGGGTTGCCAGGCCAAGGCCAGTGAAATAATAAGCAGGCGTAGAAAGTCAGAAGAGTTCGATATCGTTGTTGTTTTGCTTGAGATGTTCATCTTGATACTGGCTCAAAGCCTCGTGTAGTGGCATTCCCTGCAGCACAAGATCAAACATTTTGCGTTCACAGTCCAGCGAGTATGTCGACTTAATCGTACGCTGTAACATTTTCCAGGCATGTTCCGAGGTGCGGCCATGCTCATCCCGCAAAACTTCTTCAGTCAACGCCAGCCCGGTCACCACATGGTTGAGCCTTTGTGACAGACGATCATAGAACTGAAAAGCCACTATACCTTCATTGACCTTACCGGCCAGATGGCGGCCATGATCAAGGATCTCGGCCGGAGTATTCTCCTGAGTTTCCAACCAGGCATTCACCTCTCGCAATTGCTCCGCCATGTCGGTAAACAGGCTCCCTAAACCGGTGACATTGTGTTCACCATCGGTCAGGGTCAACTCTATCTGGGCTATCGACAACAACAGGAGTTTTACCGTTTCCGAGATATGCAGCCATTGGGCCGAATCGAGTGAATCCAGAGTCGTGGGCGTTTCGAGCTGCTTGTTATCTGTCATGGTCATGGGGATCTCTGTGGCTGAGTGGCAGGCATACAGAAGTTTAGGACATAAAACGCCTTTTGCCTCTTACCTGGCGCGGCCGGTAAACGGCTACCCGGTGTCGTGACTATGAGTTAGTGCCTGAGGCGTTAGTACCCGGGGCATTAGTGCCCGGGAGCTTTTGAACTCTGCCAAATCCCACTGTCGAACCGCGCCTGGAACAGATCAAAGTTTCCCGATAAACAAGCCGATAAATTTCTGTTTTCGTAGCAGATCTATTGCACAGTTTCTGCGACAATCAATGCCAATGCTGTTATTGCCGGAGATCTTATGCACAGACTCAAGAGCCGTATCATCAGAGAGTGGGATTTCAACCACAAAGGCTGGTTGCTGGAGGCTGCCCGCTTCCTGGCCCCAGAGCTACTGGCGTTAACTCTGTGGGACGAGTCTGAGGGTAAGCCGCTGCTGGCCATTTGGCCTACCGAGGCCGACTCCCCCAGCTTGCTGCTGGATCTCACCCAATTTAAGGGGCATCCCCAGGTCTGCCTCTGGCATCAACAGCTCACTCTGCTGGATGAAACCGGGCTCTGGATCTGGGATTCGCTGACAGAAGCTCAGGCGCAGCACTACCCCTTTGCCAATCCGGATGTGCTTTCCATGACAGTGGAGCAGCAACACTTCCATTTTCTGCCATTGCAGCTTTGTCCGCTGGATGACAATCAACTGCTGCTGCGAATGAGTTCCCCTAATACCCGTAAGGGCCGGGCCATTTCCTGGCTATTTATCAAAGAAGATCACTGTCACTTGGTCAACAGATACAAGGAGCCGGACGAACCTGAACTCGCCGACTTAAAGCCGGGCAGCCCTCTCTGGCTTGAAGCGATCCAGGTCTGTAACAAAAAGATTTTCTGCCTCTGTCAGGGGCAATCTGCACCAGACACTCAAGAGGCTATATTGGCAGAATACAAATATGGCCTGCCGGATAGCCTCTTGGGCAAACTTTCCAAAATGCTCGGCAGTGGTCAGGAAAAAGATCTGCTCTTGCAATCGTCTAGCCTTCTGGCACCCGGCAGCGCCCGTTTCAGCGATTGTGGGCCACAGCTGTGGTTAAGCTCCAGAGCCAACAAGCGTTTCGAATGTCATTCGCTGGCAGAGGAACCAAGCCCCTTTGAACTGGCACTGACTCCGGCCCAGAATCTCGGTGACATCAAACCAACCAAGGCTCAAATAAGCTTTATGGATAACAAGCTATTTTTAGTGCACGACAAGCGCAGGTTGAATTTATGTGCAATTCAGGCAAGTAACCCTGTGAGCTCTTTAAATAAAAGTACAGCTTGAGACAGAAATCCTCTATCCGGGATTAATTAAGCGTTGGCGCATAAAAGGAAGGAAGCAAAGCGTGTAAATAACGTTATAAAACAAAAAAGGAAGCCGAAGCTTCCTTTTCAAAGTAACCTGTCTCGCAATTAAGCGATGATCTTAGCTACAACACCAGCACCAACTGTACGGCCACCTTCACGGATTGCGAAGCGCAGACCTTCGTCCATCGCGATTGGGCAGATCAGAGTTACTGTCATCTTGATGTTGTCACCTGGCATTACCATCTCTACGCCTTCTGGCAGTTCGATAGTACCGGTCACGTCAGTTGTACGGAAGTAGAACTGTGGACGGTAGCCTTTGAAGAATGGAGTGTGACGACCACCTTCTTCTTTAGACAGGACGTAAACTTCTGATTCGAACTTGGTGTGTGGAGTGATTGAACCAGGCTTAGCCAGTACTTGACCACGCTCTACTTCATCACGCTTGGTACCACGCAGCAGGATACCGCAGTTCTCACCGGCACGACCTTCGTCCAGCAGCTTACGGAACATTTCTACACCAGTACAGGTGGTCTTGGTAGTGTCGTGGATACCCACGATTTCTACTTCGTCACCAACTTTGATGATACCGCGCTCTACACGACCTGTTACTACAGTACCGCGACCAGAGATTGAGAATACGTCTTCGATAGGCAGCAGGAATGGCTTATCGATATCACGCTCTGGCTCAGGGATGTAGGTATCCAGTGCTTCTGCCAGTTCAATGATCTTGGCTTCCCACTGAGCGTCGCCTTCCAGAGCTTTCAGAGCAGAACCCTGAATTACTGGCAGGTCATCACCTGGGAAATCGTACTCAGACAGCAGTTCACGAACTTCCATCTCTACCAGTTCCAGCAGCTCTTCATCGTCTACCATGTCACACTTGTTCATGAATACGATGATGAAAGGTACACCTACCTGACGAGACAGCAGGATGTGCTCACGAGTCTGTGGCATTGGGCCGTCAGTAGAAGCTACTACCAGGATTGCGCCGTCCATCTGGGCAGCACCGGTGATCATGTTTTTAACATAGTCAGCGTGACCTGGGCAGTCTACGTGGGCGTAGTGACGAGTTGGAGTGTCATACTCGATGTGAGAGGTATTGATGGTAATACCGCGCTCACGCTCTTCTGGAGCGTTATCGATCGCTGCAAAGTCACGCGCCTCACCACCGTAAGTCTTAGACAGTACAGTTGAGATAGCAGCAGTCAGAGTGGTTTTACCATGGTCAACGTGACCAATGGTGCCCACGTTAACGTGGGGCTT
>NZ_JBKORL010000077.1:0-1922 GCF_047314525.1 Shewanella sp. BJSY2023SW007
AATACCTGAGTCCAGATCCGATAGGGCTGGCAGGGGGCACGCGGCCACAGGCCTATGTGCACAACC
This sequence comes from Shewanella sp. BJSY2023SW007, assembly GCF_047314525.1. NCBI lineage: Bacteria > Pseudomonadati > Pseudomonadota > Gammaproteobacteria > Alteromonadales > Shewanellaceae > Shewanella > Shewanella sp. BJSY2023SW007. The sequence goes on from NZ_JBKORL010000077.1 coordinate 67, forward strand.
CGCTCGAATGGGTGGATCCGCTAGGGTTGGCTGGGTGTGAGCTAGCTAAACCTGGTGAAGATTTATATGTTGGTACTTATAATCAAGTTCGGGGAGCAAATATTAAAAGTGGTCTTAATCCAACGCACACTCCGCATCATGCTATTCAGAATGCTGTTAGCCCAACAACACATGGCAGAGGAATAACAATAAATATGCGCAAAGAACTTCATGAACTAACATGGACATATAAAAAACCATTAGTTAAAGGATTGACCGATAGAGAATATTTAGCAAGAGATATTGTTGATTTGAGAAAAATACTCGGCAATGCTGGATATGATAGACGTGTTATTAATAGACAGCTATCTGAGTTGATTAAGCAAAATAAAGAACTTTGGAAAACAGTAGGACAATAAGATGAATAGATCGGAAGCTTTTGCATTTTTACATGAGCATCAGCCTATGCCTGACGATAACGAGTTAACGCAGGAACTGATTGATAGGTATGATGAGGTAAGAAAGTTTTTTATTGCTACACCTGAAAAAGAGGCTATATCACTATTTCTTAACTCTTATGGTAAGGGGGACGGTTGGGGTGTGTATCAGTTGGTTGAGGACTTTTTTTATAAGTGTAATCAGGATGATGTTGTTTGTGAAATAAAAAAAGTATTAGAGGATCCTTCAGTACCTGATGGTGTAAGATATTGGGTAACACAAGTGTCAGGTGTGTTTCCTGACGACAGATTAAAAAAAGGTTTGGAAACTTCGTTGAATTCAGAAAATGAAGATATCCAAGATGCAGCTAAGCTAGCTCTTGATTTAATTAGTGATGATTTTTAATAAATATTTAAAGCGACTGTAGTTGGTTAGCTCCAAGGGAGAATTCACTTCGATTTATGTGCCATAATCGAAATAAAATTTCCATTTTAACAAGTTTTCTTTCTGCACTCGATGAAGAAGTTGTTAGCGATAAGGCTACTTATTGATTAATAAAAAGAATGTTAATAATGAAAATGACCTGCGGTTTGTTTTTAACATAGTTTTAAAACCTTGGTTTTTAGAATACACATCAGATAATAGAGATAAAGTAATCGCGAATTCAACTCCGAAGTGCACCACTCGCTAAATTAGGCTGCCTTGCGTAATTCATTGAATACCGCAATCAGGGCGGGATTCTACTTTGTACAAAATACGAAATTTTGCTTTCTCTCTGTGGAGGGTGTTCAAAATTCTGTGTCACGTTAAAAATCACAGATCGATGTGAGCATCCAGTCGTCCTTCAAAATGGATGGACAGCTGAGATAGCGTTAAATTCCAGTTTTGAATCGGGTGTGACCACCGCTCCTGAGCCTTCAATATACCGGCGTAGAGCAGTTTGAGTAAACTGTTCTCGTTGGCAAAACCACCCTTGGTTTTCGTCAGTTTACGAAACTGACGATGTACGGCCTCAACCGCGTTCGTGGTGTAGATAGCCTTACGCACGTATTCCGGGTACTTAAAATAGGTCGATAACAGCGCCCACTTGTTGCGCCAGGACTTGATGACCACAGGATATTTGTCGCCCCATTTGGCTTCCAGCTCGTCCAGCGCCATCTCAGCTGCATTGAGGGTTGTGGCTTTATAGACACACTTTAAATCAGCCATAAACGCCTTCTGGTTTTTAGACGCTACGTATTTCATTGAGTTACGAATTTGATGAATGATGCATGACTGCACCTCTGTATGTGGGTAAATGGTTTCAATGGCTTCAGGGAAGCCTTTAAGGCCATCGACACAGGCAATCAGGATGTCTTTAATTCCGCGACTATGAAGATCGGTTAGTATACTTAGCCACTGATGTGCACCTTCAGTGTCTGAGATATACAAGCCCAACA
>NZ_JBKORL010000078.1:0-130195 GCF_047314525.1 Shewanella sp. BJSY2023SW007
GCGTCTCATCCAAAAATACGTCGTTATTTATCAGAGACTGCCCCCTGCAACGAGCTTCCTTGCAGCTCAGAAAGTGTTTAGGATGTCCTGTATGTTTATGGACAACAATAGTGATATATAGGGTTTTTAAACTTTCATTTACTATAAAAACAGTTTGTTTACAGAGTTTAGGAAATCTTTGTGTGAACCAAGATTTTTAATCTCGCCATTAAAGTCAATATTTTGAACTAGGTAATGCCGTGCTTTTTCAAAACTAAATTTTTTAAGTCTCTTTCCTGTTAATCCAGATGCTTCGGTTAAGACTTTTTTTAAATAACCTTTAGGATCTGAAAGTCTTTCAATATTACTAGGTTTTGGTAAGTTTAATTTCATATTTCCGTTTCTATTTTCTGCAGCTATTCGAATGCTTCTTTCACTAACTAACAACCAAGACTCTAACATTTTTATTGGAATGATAGGAACTACCTTGATATTTTTGTTAATATGCTTTGTTGCATTAAGTATTTCTTCTTTCCTAACATCAACACCAGCATTATCTGCATCCCTATGAATGAATATGCAATTTGCGCCAGGCCTGTATTTTAAAGCTGCATCGACTTTAATCTTGACATCTCTCCCAACAGGTTTTGGAAATATTGAGAAGTCGGGGCACTCTCCATCGGCCTCGTCAGCACCACATTCAATTAATGTACTTTTAATATGATCTATTAGTGATGAATCTGAAGAGCCTTCACATATGTATAGAAAGTTAATCTTCATTATTCTTCACCCCAGAATATATCCATACTAATCTGAGCACCTTCAGGAACCTTTAGATATGTCATTATGCTAGATATACTGACAGTGCTGCATCCAGCATCTAGCTTGTTAGATCTCCAGCTCTTGAATATTGGTTTACACCTTATTGTATTTGCAGGCCTGCCAAATGGACCTTTTACTTTTACTACATCAGCTAAAACTAAGTCATTTATGTCTTGGAGTTGTACCATTATTGGTGAATGTGTAGCTATTACCATTTGCCTTAATGGGTTTACTTCTGATACTTCATCATCGCTGTCAACAGAGATCTCTCTTAGTAATTCTAACATTGCGCTAAGTTTGGCTGGGTGAATACCATTTTCTGGTTCTTCAAAGCATAATAGTCCAGTAAATTCAGCATCCTCTGAAATAATACTTAAGGTAAGAAATCGTAATGTTCCATCAGATAACCCTCTTGCAGGGATAAATGCTCCTGATTGCTCTTTAACCTGTAGAGTAAATATATCCCTCTTTAAATCTTCATCAATTTTAATATCACTAACTTTTGTTATGTTATTCATCTTTCTGATGATTCGATCTAAAGCAGAACTATCTTTCTTGAAAATTTTGTGGAGTGTAGAAGCTAAATAGTCACCATTAGAACTGATCTTTCTAGGATCCCTGAATGAGTTGGATCGTCGCATGGATGAAGGTTCTAATGCAATAAACATCCAAGATTCCATTTCTCTCTTTGCAGCCAGAATGGTTGGTAACTCAATAGAGTTAGTATTGGCTATTACACTTCTTGGTGCTAGTCTAGCAGGAATTTTTTTCGTTTGACCACTAGATCCCCCATCCTGGTGGATATGAATTTCAACTATACCATCATCTGCAGTATTAGTACTTATAAATGCTGTTCCTTTTCGTCTATTAACCACCACCTTATCTCTGAATTTACTAGCAGATAGTGGGAACTTCAATTTTTCAGTAGCATCATTTTTTAGAATATGTTTTAAATATTCATGAATTATTTCAATTTTGTTGTTTCCATACTCGTCAATACCAAGCCTTAATTCTATTTCGTATCTTAAATATGTTGATTTAACACTTGCCTTTCTTCCAAAGTCATCAGTGACATCTTCAGGGACAATCATCTCTGCGGCAATTTTTATGCGGTCATGCCGATCTTCACCATCTGTAAAAAAAATATCATTAATATCTCCAAACTCTTGGTTTTCTCTAACTAAAGATGCAGCACTATGTATATCATTGTTAGTAAGTAGTGATAGGAGTTTAATTGCATCAAATATATTGGATTTACCTACACCATTCAGTCCGGCGATACAGGTAACCGGTCCAAAATCTAAAGTAAAGTTTAGTAAGTTCTTAAATCCATCGACTTCTAGTCTAGTTAACATGTTCTGCATCCAAGAGAAAGTAAGCGTTAAACACATAGTATCTACATTGTTGATACTATTCAAATTTTAAGTTGAAAATAAGTAATGATTTAGAAAAGAGTACTGCTAGTGAGAATGGCTGCATACTTAGACGAAAAGGATAGGCGCGATCACCACCTTTATCTAGTAAGTAACACTTAGCTATTCAAAATCAGTAGAATACAGTAGTGATATAATTTACAAGTAATAACTTGGATTTAGATAGACTATCTAACAGGAGTCATAGTTTATTCTGGGATTTTATTCGGGTGAGGATAAAATCCCAGAGTTTAGCTTGGCCCAAAAGCCAAGCATTGAAATTCTTTATTGATGAATAAGTTTGCCCCCCTTGATGACATCCACCAACGGATTCACGCCGTAGCTGTAGGCGAGTTCCGCTGGGGTTGAGATCCGCCACAGGCAGAAGTCGGCATCCATTCCCTGGCGCAGCATGCCTATGCGCTGTTCACGACCCAGAGCGCGGGCGGCGTTGCGGGTGACACCGGCCAAGGCCTCTTCCGGCGTCAGGCGGAATAGGGTGCAGCCCAGGTTGAGCATCAACAGGGTTGAGCAGATGGGGGAAGTCCCCGGGTTGAAGTCGCTGGCCAGCACCATGGGCACCTGATATTGACGCAGCAAGGCTATCGGTGGCATCCGGGTTTCCCGCAGGAAGTAAAAGGCGCCGGGCAACAGGGTGGCGCAGGTGCCGCTCTCGGCCAGGGCCTTGACCCCGGCTTCATCCAGATACTCGATATGATCCACAGACTTGGCCCCCAGACGGGCGGCCAGTATTGAGCCGCCCATGTTGGAGAGCTGCTCGGCATGCAGCTTGATATCCAGCCCTTTGGCCTTGGCGGCGCTGAGAATGGCTTCTGTCTGCTGCAGGTCGAAGGCGATATTTTCACAAAACACATCGACGGCATCGGCGAGATCTTCCGCCAATATCTGAGGCAGCATCTCCTCGATTACCAGTTGCACATATTCCTGCTCCCGGCCTTGATATTCGGCCGGGAAGGCGTGGGCGCCCAGGAAGGTGGTGATCACATCCACATGGTGGTGTTTGCCCAGCTCGCGGGCGACCCTGAGCAACTTGAGTTCGGTGGCGGTTTCCAGCCCGTAGCCCGACTTTATCTCCACCGTAGTAACCCCTTCTTTGGCCAGGGCGTTGAGGCGGCGACGAGCCTCGTCGAACAGTTCGGCCTCGCTGGCCTCACGGCAGGCCTTGACCGTGCTGATAATGCCGCCACCGGCACGGGCGATTTCTTCATAGCTGGCGCCCTTGAGACGCAGCTCGAACTCGTTGGCGCGGTTACCGGCAAACACCAGATGGGTATGGGCATCTATCAACCCGGGGGTCAGCCAGCCGCCTTTGCCTTTGTAAACCGGAGTTGCCAGCACGTCGAAGGCAGGCAGGTCGCTGCGCTTGCCAATCCAGGCTATTTTGCCATCTTTTACTGCCAGGGCTGCGTCGGTGATGGCGCCATAAGCCTCTGATAAAGAAGGGTCCATAGTGGCAATATTGATATCTATCCAAACCTGATCCCAGGACATGCTTGCTCCTTGTTGTTTGCCTTAAAGCTGGTCGCGGTGGCGGCAACCGCCGTGATTTTGTGAGCTAACTTGTATTTACTTGTATATACAAGCTAGGATTATAGCCGAGTTTTTCAGCAGATTGAAACCAACATAGAGTCGATTCGATGAGCACAGCCAAGTTCGCCCGCATTAAACAGTACATCTCAGACCGCATTGAGTCAGGCGAATGGGTGGAGCACTCCAGGGTGCCTTCCGAAAACCAACTGGCAGAGCTGTTTGAGTGCAGCCGGATGACGGCCAGAAGGGCCTTGACCGAGCTGGTGGACAACGGCGTGCTGGAGCGCAGTCAGGGGCTGGGTACCTTTGTGGCCGAATTCAAGTCGCAGTCATCCATGTTGTCTATCCGTAATATCGCCGATGAGATCAAGGCCCGCGGCCATGGTTACAGCGTGCAGGTGCTGGAGCTGACCGCCATAGAGGCCCTGGCGCCTATCGCCATCGCCCTGGGGCTGGAGACCGGCAGCCGGGTGTTTTACTCGGTGCTGGTGCACTGCGAAGAGGGGCTGCCGCTACAGTTCGAGGAGCGCTTCGTAAACCCTCAGTTAATCCCCGACTATCTGCAGCAGGATTTCAATTTGCAGACCCCTCATGAATATCTGTCGCAGGTGGCGCCTTTGACCGAGGCACGCCATACCATAGAGGCGATAGTCGCCAATGAACAGATACGCGCCCGCTTGGCGATTCCCGCCAGCGAGCCTTGTTTACAGATACTGCGCCGCACCTGGTCACGCCAGGGGGTGGTGAGTTTTGCCCGGCTGATCCATCCCGGCAGCCGCTTCCGTCTCGGAGGACATCTGACCTTCAGAGGCGAACATAAAGCTAAATAAAAACAACAAAATAAACCACAAGACAAGCAACAGAGGAATGGAAGTTTATGGATAAGAGACATGATCCGGCGCGCAAAATTATTGCGCCGACCGGCACCACTCTGAACTGCAAGAGCTGGCAGACCGAGGCGCCGCTCAGAATGCTGATGAACAACCTGCATCCGGATGTGGCCGAGCGCCCCGAGGATCTGGTGGTTTACGGCGGCATAGGCCGCGCCGCCCGCGATTGGCAGTGTTTCGACAAAATCGTCGAGGTGCTCAAGCGTCTGGAAGAGGATGAAACCTTGCTGGTGCAATCCGGCAAGCCGGTGGGAGTATTCAAGACCCACAGCGATGCCCCCAGGGTGCTGATCGCCAACTCCAACCTGGTACCCCACTGGGCCAATTGGGAACACTTCAACGAGTTGGACAAGCAAGGGTTGGCTATGTACGGCCAGATGACCGCCGGCTCCTGGATCTACATAGGCACCCAAGGCATAGTCCAGGGCACTTATGAAACCTTTGTGGCCGTGGCCAAGCAGCATTTCGACGGTGAAGCCAAGGGCCGCTGGATCCTGACCGGTGGCCTGGGCGGCATGGGCGGTGCCCAGCCTCTGGCCGGTACCATGGCCGGTTTCTCTGTGCTGGCCTGTGAAGTGGATGAGACCCGAATCGATTTTCGTCTGCGTACCCGTTATCTGGACAAGAAGGCCCATAGCCTGGACGAAGCTCTGGCGATGCTGGAAGCCGCCAAGGCCGAGGGCAAGCCGGTTTCCGTGGGTTTGCTGGGCAATGCCGCCGATATCTTCAGTGAGCTGGTTGAGCGCGGCATTACTCCGGATGTAGTGACAGACCAAACTTCGGCGCACGATCCGCTGAATGGCTATCTGCCTCAGGGCTGGACGCTGGAGCAGGCCAAGGAGATGCGCCTCAAAGACGAGGCCGCTGTGGTCAAGGCCGCCAAGGCTTCCATGGCGGTGCAGGTTCAGGCCATGTTGGCGCTGCAAAGCCGTGGCGCCGCGACCCTGGACTATGGCAATAACATCCGCCAGATGGCGTTTGACGAAGGCGTGGCCAACGCCTTCGATTTCCCCGGTTTTGTTCCCGCCTATATCAGGCCGCTGTTCTGTGAAGGCATTGGCCCGTTCCGCTGGGCGGCGCTCAGTGGTGACCCTGAGGATATCTACAAGACAGATCAGAAGGTGAAAGAGCTGATCCCGGACGACCCACACCTGCACAACTGGCTGGATATGGCCCGTGAACGTATCGCCTTCCAGGGGCTGCCGGCCCGTATTTGCTGGGTTGGCCTCAAAGACCGCGCCCGTCTGGCGCTGGCCTTCAACGAAATGGTGAAAAACGGCGAGCTGTCGGCGCCTGTGGTCATAGGCAGGGATCACCTGGATTCCGGCTCTGTGGCCAGTCCCAACCGGGAAACCGAATCCATGCTCGACGGCTCGGATGCCGTCTCCGACTGGCCACTGCTCAATGCGCTGCTCAATACTGCCGGTGGCGCCACCTGGGTGTCGCTGCACCATGGTGGGGGTGTCGGCATGGGCTTCAGTCAGCACTCTGGGGTGGTGATCCTCTGTGACGGCAGCGAAGCCGCCGCCAAGCGGGTATCCCGGGTATTGTGGAACGATCCGGCCACGGGCGTGATGCGTCACGCCGATGCCGGCTATGAGATTGCCAAGCGCTGCGCCAAAGAGCAGGGCCTGGATCTACCTATGTTGGAGGACTGATGATGACCACTCAAATCACTCTGACACCGGGAAGCCTGACCCTGTCTGAACTGCGCAGCATCAGCCGCGCGCCAACCCAGCTGCAATTGCACCCGGAATCGCTGGCGGCCATCAACAGCAGCGCCGCCGTGGTGCAAAAAGTATTGGATGAGGGCCGCACGGTTTACGGCATCAACACCGGCTTTGGCCTGTTGGCCAACACCAAGATTGCCCCGGCGGATCTGGAACTGTTGCAGCGCTCTATCGTGTTGTCCCACGCCGCCGGTACTGGCCAATTGATGCGCGATGAAACCGTGCGGCTGATGATGGTGTTGAAGATCAACTCACTGTCCCGCGGGTTTTCCGGGATCCGTCTCGAGGTGATCAACTTCCTGATCGCCCTGGTCAATGCCGGTGTCTACCCTTGCGTACCCGAGAAGGGCTCAGTGGGGGCCTCGGGCGACTTGGCGCCGCTGTCGCACATGTGTCTGCCGATCATCGGCGAGGGCGAAGTGCGTTATCAGGGGCGTATCATGCCCGCCATTGAGGGCTTGAGTATCGCCGGGCTGAAACCGATTGAATTGGCTGCCAAAGAGGGCCTGGCCCTGCTCAACGGCACCCAGGCATCGACGGCGCTGGCACTGGAGGGCTTGTTCCACGCCGAGGACCTGTTTGCCGCCGGCTCTGTGGTCGGCGCCATGAGTGTCGAGGCGGCCATGGGCAGTCGCAGCCCGTTCGACCCGAGAATTCATGCGGTGCGCGGCCAAAAGGGCCAAATAGACTCGGCGGCAGTATTTCGTCATCTGTTGGGGAGCGGCTCCGAGATTGCCGAGTCACACGCCAATTGTGAAAAGGTGCAGGATCCCTACTCCCTGCGCTGTCAGCCACAGGTGATGGGTGCTTGCCTGACACAGATCCGTCAAGCGGCCGAAGTGCTTGAAATTGAAGCCAACGGCGTGACAGATAACCCGCTGGTGTTTGAAGATACCGGCGAGATCATCTCAGGCGGTAACTTCCATGCCGAACCCGTGGCCATGGCGGCGGATAATCTGGCGCTGGCGATTGCCGAGCTGGGGGCCATCAGTGAGCGCCGCATTGCGTTGCTGATCGACTCCAACCTTTCCAAACTGCCGCCATTCTTGGTGGAAAACGGTGGGGTTAACTCGGGCTTTATGATTGCCCAGGTGACAGCCGCGGCACTGGCCAGTGAAAACAAGACCTTTGCTCATCCGGCCTCTGTCGACAGCTTGCCGACCTCGGCCAACCAGGAAGATCATGTTTCCATGGCGACCTTTGCTGCCCGCAGGCTCAAGGATATGGCGGAAAACACCCGTGGCGTGCTGGCTGTGGAACTGCTGGCTGCGGCTCAGGGGCTGGATTTCCGCGCGCCGCTGCAGCCAAGCCCGGCGGTAGCCAAGGCCAAGGCTGAACTGCGCGAGCGGGTTGCCTTCTATGACAAGGACAGGTACTTCGGTCCGGATATCGCCAAGGCCACCGAGCTGCTGGCGAGTGGGAGCTATAACGCCTATCTGCCAAAGGAGCTACTGCCAAGCAGTCTCTAAACCACAAAGCGCCTGCAGGCCCTTTGGCATCTGGACGGCAAAACAGTTCGCATATGAAATACAAAGAGCGCCAGTTGGCGCTCTTTGTTTATCAAATTAACACAATGCCTAGAGGCTGGTGTTACCAGGCATCCAGTTCTGTGATCTTTAGGTTCAGCAGCTGTTTCTGCCACTGGTTTTTATCGACTCCTTCAACCCAGATTACCGAAGATTGCCGCTGCTGGCCCTTGCGCAGATAGGTTTCCGGCATACGTTTGATGGCACGCCAGACCTGTAGCTCCTCTTCTTTCATCTTGCGACCCTGATCGTTATAAAAGCTGACGCTGATCAGAACTTCGACCATATCTTCACTGCTGTTGCTGCCGAGTTCGAAGATCAGGCCCAGTTTGTCACCTTGCCACTGCGTCTGCAGCAATGAAACACTGACCCCTTCCCTGGCTGTCTTGCCAAGCAGTCCGGGAGTGGTCATGGCGCTCTGAGTCAGTTGCTCAGCCGTGGCGGCTTGGTTTACCTCAGACTTGGGCGCCACTGCCACAGTGCGGGTGCCGGTATTGGCTGCGCTATTCGATAGCTCGGCCACCACATCTTCAGTCACAGTTTCGGGTTCGGCGGCGCTGATCACCGCCTCTGTGAGCACATATTCCCAGGTAAAATCATCTTTGAGTATGACTCTGGCGCCATTTTCCAGAGTGACTTCAGCCACCTGGGCCGGCTCGGCGATGGCAAAGCTTGAGCTCAGTATCAGTGCCAGGGCGCTGACGGCAAAGCCGGGTTTGAAAAGATTTTGTTTCGACATGAAAAAATTCGCTTGGCTGAATCCTGCGTCAACAATAACCGGGCTAACCTGGGCTGGCAATGACGAAAAACACAAACTTAGCCCGGCATGCAGCAAGCCGGTATATTCAGATGCCTTTACCTCAGATGAGGATGTTGCCCGGCATAGTGTAAGCCTTGGCGACAAAGAGGGTCAGAACCGGTCCGCGTTCAGTTGCAGCACAAAAGTAATGCTCTCTTATACTTTAACTACGGTAGAGCATTCTATGACACCGCCACCCAGCTTTTCGTCGAATTACACCATTCAATGAAACAATCACCGAGTTTGTAACTCATTGGTCAGCGTTTACTTACAACATACCCCACTATATGATCCCGCTCTTAGTCTATCTGATAGTTTGGAGAGGGTATGCCGTCGAATACCAAGGCCTGGTTGTCGAAGGCTCTGCAATTTGGCGGAGGATGCTTTTACCTGTTGCTGGCCTCATGGAGTCTATTCCATGTGGCAGGTTGGGTGGGCACACTACCTGATCATAGTGAGCACTGTCAGGAATCGATACTGCTCAGCAGCTGGTCGCCGAATAAAGATTGGCAGGCCGACGTCAGCTTTTCCAACTGCAGTCTGCATGGACGTAGGCACTGGCAGAGCCACTTAAGCTTGACCGATCTGGAATCGGGACGTCAATTCCCCGGTCTGCTGGTGGTATCCGGTCGCCACGATGAGTTGAAACTCGACTGGTACAATCACAGACAATTATCCATTTCCGGGCTTCCCATAGATCACCTTGAACACTTCCAACAGCCGCAGGGAACCGAAATAGTCCTCACCTTGAAAGGTGATTGAACGCACACTTTCCAACAAGGATGAGATCGACTGTTCAGCCAAAGTTAACACCTGTATGTTACTCTGCAACCTGGCCTGGGTTGTAGGTCGGGATGAGTGATTTTCTCTGAGAGGTTAATTTTGGATAACTTGGACAAAGACTTGAGATTCGAACTGTCACACTGGTTGTCACAGCTGGGGATCAACAGCCAACCAGCCGATGGTTTGTCCACTTCGCTCATGGTGCTCGCCTGCCTGCTGCTGGCAGGGCTGGCATATTTCATTGTTCGTCGCGGTGTGGTGCGGGCGATGAACCTGGTGATTCAACGTTCCAAAGTCACCTGGGACGATATCTTTATGCGCCACAAAGTGCTGGAAAAGCTGGCCATGCTGGTGCCGGCTCTGGTGCTCAACCTGCTTATCCCCATAGCACTGACAGAACATAAACTGTTGGCCGGTCTGGTCGATAGGCTACTCAGTATCTGGCTGGTCGTCTTGCTGATCCGCGCCGCCTATTCGGCATTGGATGCGGTCAACGAGGTAGCTGACGTTAAGCTGATTAGCCGTCGTCTACCGGTGAAGAGCTTTGTGCAGCTGATCAAGCTGTTCCTGTTCTTTGTTGCCATCATTATTTCCATTTCTGTGCTCGCCAACCAGTCTCCTGTCTACTTCCTCAGCGGCCTGGGTGTCGCCACAGGTTTGGTGATGTTGGTGTTCAAGGACACCATACTGGGGTTTGTCGCCGGTATTCAGCTAGCGGCTAACCGCATGGTCAGCACAGGTGACTGGATCCAGATGGATAAATACGGTGCCGATGGCGCGGTGGAAGAGGTATCTCTGACAACGGTCAAGGTTCGCAACTGGGACAAAACCATCACCATGATCCCGGCCTATGCGCTGGTATCAGATGCCTTCCGCAACTGGCGTGGTATGTCTGAGTCCGGCGGCCGCCGAATCAAGCGCTCGGTCAACATAGATATCAACAGCATACGTTTCCTGACCGAAGAGGACAGGAAGAAACTGGAAAAGATTAACCTGTTGAAAGAGTACCTGCCGAAGAAGATCCATGAGATTACCGAGTCCAATGCCAAGGTGTCGGATATCGAAATGCCGGTCAATGGCCGCAGGCTGACCAATGTGGGGACTTTCAGAGCCTATCTGCTGGAGTATCTCAAGCACCACGACAAGGTGCATAAGGAGATGACCCTGATGGTGCGGCAGTTGGCGCCCACTACCGAAGGGCTGCCGATAGAACTGTATATCTTCACCAATGATACCCGCTGGGCATATTATGAAGATATTCAGTCAGATATCTTCGATCATATCTTTGCCATCTTGCCACAATTCGATCTGCGTGCCTTCCAGGGCCCAACCGGCAATGATATTCGCAGCTTAAAAGATAATGGAGCCGGTGCAAATAAACCCACGTAGGCTTATTTGCACCTTCCTTAAAGCCCTTCCTTAATCTTTAACGGCCAATACAGTGGCGAGGGTGACAAACACCCCGCCACTGACACGGTCCAACCAATGTAGCCGTTGGCTGCGCTTAAGCCATGAGGCCAGCACACTGGCCATAGAGGCGTAAATCATCACAAAGCTGAAGTCTACCAAGGCCCAGGTGGAAGCCAATACCGCCAGTTGTGGCCCCTGCGGCGCAGTCACATCGATAAACTGCGGAAACAGAGCAGCGAAAAACAGCAGATCCTTGGGATTGCTGATCCCCACCAGAAACGCCTGCCTAAACAGACTGAGAGGATGGCCGTGTCCCTTGGGGCCGACACTCTGCTCAGGCGCATGGGGCTTGGTAAGCAGCAATTTAATCCCCAGATACATAAGGTAGGCGGCACCGCACCATTTGAGCAAGGTAAAGCCGTATTCGCTGGCATGCAGCAGGGCGCTCAGCCCGGCGATGGAAGCCAACATCAACAGCAGAGCCGCACTGACACTCCCCAAGGCCGTGGCCAGACTGCGGCGTTTACCAAAATGGATCCCGTGAGAGATAGACAACATGGCGATCGGGCCGGGGGAGATGGCTATCAGTAAGATCGCAAACAGGTACAGCAGGAAGGTCTGGTGATCCATAATTTTGTATACAAAGTTTCCGGGTAAGCGTCACTATAGTCCTGTGACACCTGCCGGACAAGACTCACTTGTCCGCTGAATAGTCCGGAATAGCCTTGGGGAAGCGACCACGAATGCCACGATAGAAGGCGATAAGCTGATCCATGTCTTGTTGCATGTCCGCACTCGGCATCAAGGGTTGATTGATCACCACCGCCTTCTGGCTGAAGTCCAACCCCACTGCCACAATCGGTACCCCTGCCTTGGAGGCGATATGGTAAAAGCCTGTCTTCCAGCGTTTTACCGGGCTGCGGGTGCCCTCAGGCGCCAGTGCCAACTTGAAGTTGGGATCCTGACGATACAACTCGCTTACCGCATCGACCAGATTATTGTTCTTGCGTCTGTCTACCGGCCTGCCGCCTATGGCCCTGAAAAACCAGCCCCAGGGTGGAATAAAGAGTTGATGCTTACCGAGAAAGTGGATCTTGACCACCAGAGCCCCACGGGCGAGCACGCCGATAATAAAGTCCCAGTTACTGGTATGGGGCGCCACTATCACCAGGTATTGCGGGGAATCGGGCAGTTGTCCGCGAATTTGCCAACCAAACAGAGCCAGCAGCCATTGGCAGATTTTTTTAAACATAGAGAGTTGCCAAACCTTGAGTTGATTAAAGGTATAGTTCAAAAGTGTTTGGGGTGGGCCGACAGTCCAACCTTGATTAGCTTAGGAGTCTGAACATAGGCAGCACTTCCTCAAGCAGAGGCCTTAAGGAAAATATAATTTCAGTAATATCTCGTTTGTGCAAGCCTGGGTTCTACATCTTGCCAAGGAGTCGTCATTAGCTATGAATCCCTGTAGCGTAAGTTTGTTCAAAACGCGCGGTGGATTTGCTTACAATCTACTAAGACAATGTTTACCCAGATCTTTCCTTATCTAGAGCCAAATAGGTTAGTATCAGTATAGAAGCTCAACGCCTGTGTCGGCACGGTTTCCTGGCCTGGTTCCGGGAGAGTGCAAGGAGGGAATATGAAAAAGTTAATCTTTGGACTCCTGTCTGTACTGCTACTTGCAATCGCTCCGGCTAAAGCGGTACCGACAGATGAAATCACCGAGCTGATCAATCGTCAGCAACAAGCCTGGAATCAGGGAAATATCGATGCCTATATGTTGGGTTACTGGCACGATCCCAAGCTGAGGTTTGTCTCCAAAGGCGAGTTCAAATATGGCTGGGACAAGATGCTGGCCGCCTATAAACGCAGCTATCCGGATCGCGCGGCAATGGGCCAGCTCAAGCTGGAGCTCAAGGATGTGCAGATGTTGAGTAACTATTCTGCCTTGGTGGCCGGTCGCTGGGTCTTGCTCAGGCAAAAGGATAGTCCATCCGGGGTCTTTACCCTATTGCTGGAGAAGAAAGACGACCACTGGGTAATCACTCACGATCACTCATCCTGACTTGCATAGGGAATTAGATTTATCTAATATCAATCCATTAAAAAAATCTAATGGAGCACCCTATGTTAAAACCCACACTGACCGCCTTGCTGGCTTTTGCGCTGGCGAATCAAGCCACGGCAGAGCCAACATCGGCAGAATTCAAAACCGAAGCGGCCACGCTGGCCAAGCGCTTTGCCCAAACACTCAAGCCGCAACTGCAGCAAGCCCTGGCCGAAGGTGGCCCTGTGGCAGCTATCGAGGTTTGTTCCCAGAAGGCGCCGGAAATCGCCCACCAACTCTCCGCCGAGAGTGGTTGGCAGGTAAAACGTGTCAGCTTGAAACCCCGTAATCCGGAGGCCGAGCCAGAAGTTTGGCAGCGACAGGTTTTGTTGTCATTCGATGAGCGGGCCGCAGCCGGTGAAGACCCGCAGAGTTTGAGTCATATTGATGAGACTGAGTCACAGCTGCGCTTTATGAAGGCCCAGGGTGTAGCGCCACTTTGCCTCACCTGCCACGGTAGCCAATTGGCGCCCGAGGTCAAAACCGCATTGGATGAGCACTACCCGGATGACAGCGCCAAAGGTTATCAGCCGGGGCAGATCCGCGGCGCTATCAGCATAGTGGCTCCGCGTTTGTCAGCGCAAAACTGAACTGCTCCAATCCCAGTTGCCGCCCCTTGCCATCATACCTGGCTTCGTAAAAGTTCAGCTGACCTTCGCGGGAGATGAATATCAGGCTGGTGGCCCGGGTGCCGTATTCCGGGTGGCGAATATAAATGGATGACAGGCGCCGCTCCCATTCCAGACTGACTCCTGTGGTTGGCAAGCTGGTGTCCGGCGCAGGAGTCTCATCACGCATTATTGCCAGCAGCTTATGTATATCCGGCTTGGCCGATTGACTAATCAATCGCTCCAACGCCTGCTCGCCGCGGGCCATCTTGGGCCAGATATCATCCAAGGCACCATTGCTGATGGCGTGAAAGCCTTTGTTCAAGCACCGCAATGACTTATCCGGACTGTGATAACACCAAAAGTGCTTGCCCTGGCCGAAAACCAGATTGAAAGGATTATAGTTGTCGCTGTTGTCACTGAGCCATTGCGGCTCTATTGGCGTTTGACTATCGAGCGCCTTGAGTACCAACTCTCCGCGGCTACGCATACCATCCGGCTGCGTGATTAGCTGGCGGATATTGGTGAGACCGGCCACCATTCCCAGGCGATTACAGCCAAGCCAGGTACCACCTGCCTGCAGATCCTTACCCGCCAGCAGTTGCTGCTGTGGTGGCCAAAAGTGTGCCGGAGCCGTGGGCCTGTGATGAAACTCATCGCGGTTGGCGCAAAGGATCAACGGATAATCCGGATGCTGATCCAGCGCCAGAAACAGAATGCACATGGGCTGTCCTTATGCCGGGTCTAAATTTAGGCTTATCCCACAAGTTAGCCAACAAAGGCACCCATTGACAGGGTTAAATCAGTGAGAGCCTTTGTCTTGATGCTCATGGCCATTATGGTGAGCATGGCCGTGTGAGTCATGGCTGCTCGAACCGTGACTATGTGAACCATGGTTGTGGCCTGAGTCATTGTGCTGCCCCGAGCCGTGGTCATGGCTATGGCCTTTGGCCAGCCACATCCCCCGTAAAAACTTGCGTGGCCCCTGACGCAGCAAGCTGCTGGAGTAGAGCAGACACAGCAGCGTCAGCGCCGGGTAGCTTATCTCTTTCGGTAGCTCTCCCAGCTCACGCCACTGTGGTTGCCACCAGGCAATGCCGCTAAGCAGAATGGATAGCAGCAGCAACATGCCGAGCCTTTGACTCCAGCTCATCAACTTGAGTTGTGACAGATTAAGCACAGGTGCGGCAATCAGGGTCAAGGCTACTGCCAAGGGGCTCCAGCCGCTGTAGGCCAGCGACATCGCCAACACGGCGGCGCCCAGATTGCAGAAACGCAGCGGCAGAAACAGTAAGGCCAGCACCAGCACTTGTGCCACCGGGTGCGACAGCGGCACTGACGGATGACCTATCAGATTGGCGAGGATCAAACTGAGCAAGATCCAGGGCGCGCTTCTATCCACCAGATGAGTGAAACCGAAATGCCAGGCGGACTGCGGCACCTTGGCGTGGGGATCGGTCAATTCGATGCGGGCATAACTCAAAAACAATCCCAGTGCGGCGAGTGCGAGGGTCTGCAGCAGAGCAAACTGCCAGCCCAGCAGCACCAAGGTCAGTAATAAGGCTTCAGGGCCGGCGAGACGTTGTAACCAACGTCCCGGCAGCGAGGCTTGAGTGGGAGACAAACCTGCGGCAAAACGTATGCTGGCCAGAGCGTAGGCCGCCAGCAATACCGGAGCCAGTAACAGCAACCAGTGCAGCAGTTGATCTGTGCTGTGGTCATGGTGAGCGTGTTGGTGGCCGCCGGAATCCATCATCAGCAGCAATGCCAGCAGGCCTATCCCCAGCAGGCTGCCTATGCCGGCCTGGTATTCATATTTGCTGCTTGGGGTCTGCTGCCCATGGCCGTGGGGCTGATGCAGCACCACATGCAAAATAGAGCCTGTGACAAAGGCTTGCAGGTACACGGTATTATCCAGGCTCAGATGGCTGAGCAGCTGCTCTCCGGCGAAGTAGCCCACAGATGTCAGCGCCATCATGGCCAGCAACACCAGACTGGCCCAACGGGTGCCGACCTGGGGTTTGAGTAACCACCAAATCGCCAGGCCCACGGGTAGCCTGTGCATGATCACCCCAAGCGCCAACAGGCTGGAGTTGCCTTCCTGTTGTGCCAGCACCATGGCGCCGCCATCTGTGATGGTGTGCAGCAACAAGCCGCCTATCCCCAGCGTGAGGGTCAGGTTATGGGTGATCTCTGAATAGCGATGAAACAGCTTTTCGCTGGCACTGGGTCCCCAAAGGCCGAGGATTACGAAGATGATCGCCAGTATGCCGCCGTGTTCCAGCAGTTCCGGCAGGATATGGATCAGTACCAGGCCGCCGAGGGAAACAAAAATAAAGCCGTCCAAGCCCTTCTGCAAACCGCTCCCTGATGAGAAATAGCGGTAAAACAGCGGGCCCAGGAGCAGGGCGATAAAACTGGCGACGAGATAGAGCATGTATTTCACGGCTGAAGTTTAGAGAACGCCATAGTATACCAGTAGCCGGGCAAATGAGCAGTGCCGTTACCTGGAATTTACCTTGAAGGATTTTCCCCTCCGAGACCACAGATAAAAGTCCACAGCCGGTGACTAAAAAGTTATACAATAGTCGACTCTATGTTGTTGTATTGGTGAATGGATATTTATGGATACTCTGTCGGCTGCCGTAATGCTGTTTCTTATTATGGATCCCTTGGGCAACTTGCCTATCTTTGCCTCTATATTGCGTCATATCGAGCCCAAGAAACGCCGTCGAGTATTGATCCGAGAGCTGATTTTTGCCTTGTTGATCATGCTGTTATTTCTATACGCCGGTGAAGCCATCCTGAGTTTCCTCAACCTCAAGTCAGAATCGGTCAGCATTGCCGGCGGCATTATTCTGTTCCTGATCGCCATCAGGATGATCTTCCCCCAACCCGGTGGGGTGGTGGGCCTGGCCGCCGGTGAAGAGCCCTTCATTGTGCCTATGGCGATTCCCTTGATGGCCGGCCCTTCAATTTTGGCGGCACTGATACTGCTGGCCCATACGGATAGCAGTCGTATGACGGACTGGACCATAGCCCTGGTGGCAGCCTGGGGCGCCAGCGTTGCTATACTAATGTTTTATAAGTTATTTACCAGAGTGCTGGGTGATAAAGGGCTCACCGCGGTCGAGCGTCTGATGGGCATGGTGCTGGTGATGATCTCGGTGCAGATGTTCCTCGATGGTGTCTCTCGATATTTGAATCCTTGAGTTGTTAATCGTTATGTTGAGTCGAGGTAAAAGTGCTTAGTTGTGCCCTGATCTGTGCTTTGAGTCTGACCGCCGGAGATTATGACAATCTCTTGCCCTATCAAGGCACGCCGCAGCAAGCGCAGGAGCGGGACGCCGCCGGGAATCAGAAGATCCCCGCGGTGTACATGGATATGGGCGCCTGGCATGGATATCACCTACCGGATGAGCCTGCATTTTATGGCAGCTTCACCGGTCCTATGATCATCGCCCAGGAATACAGCCTGCATCTGGCGCCCAGCTTGCAGCACCTCAGCGTATTGGATTTGAGCACAGGCCAGGCTAAGAATTTTGCCGAGGCGGAAAGACGCCTGTTCAGTCGCCCGGATGGCCTGTATCAGGAATATCGCTGGCAAGATCTCAGCCTCAGCACCAAACTCTATTTTGCCGATGAGCGCAGCTCACTGATTGAGACTGTGCTGGAAAATACCGGCTCCCAAGCCGGCCAGTGGCAGTTGCAATGGCAAGGAGAACCCTTCGATAAGGCGGTAGGCAAACCCTGGATTGCCGGCAGACAGTTTGCGACCAATCAACTGGAGTGGCAGTTTCGGCCACTGAGAAAAACTTGGTCGCTAATGCTCGATGATGCCAAATTCCGCATAAGCTTCCGTGAACCCACCTTCCTGGAAGAACGGGGCGCTCGGGGCTACCGAGCCAGTTCTGAAGTGCTGAACCTGGCTCCCTCTGAGCGGCGCAGTTTTCTCAGTGCTCAGCAATATTTTCACACCGCAGCAGAGGTAAAGCCGCTGCAGTGGCCTAAGTTGTTGCAGAGCGCCGAGCGCAACCATAGTCGCTGGGGTTGGCGTCTGGCCAAGTTGGCCGATGGCGACTTGGGGCAAAAGCGTATGGCTGCCCGGGCCATCAGCACCCTGACACACAACTGGCGCAGCCCGGCCGGGGCATTGCGTCACCACGGGGTAACACCTTCGGTCACCTATCAATGGTTCAATGGCATCTGGGCCTGGGATAGCTGGAAACAGGCGGTGGCCCTGGCGCGTGTCGAGCCTTGGCTTGCCAAGTCCAATGTACGGGCGATGTTTGACTATCAATTTGATGCGCAGGATCCCGTCAGACCCCAGGATGCCGGCAGCATGCCGGATGCGGTGTTTTACAACCAAGATGCGGCCCGCGGCGGTGACGGCGGCAACTGGAATGAGCGGAATGGCAAACCGCCGCTGGCGGCCTGGGCCGTATGGGAGATCTACCTTCAAGACGCTGACAAGGCATTTGTCGCCGAGCTCTATCCACGATTGATGGCCCTGCATGCCTGGTGGTATCGCAACCGGGATCATGACGGCAATGGTTTGGCGGAATATGGCGCCAATCTGCATCCGCTGCACGGTGAGCCTGGGGCACTTAATCGTGATGCCATCATTCAGGCGGCGGCCTGGGAGTCCGGCATGGACAATGCACCCAGATTCGATGCCGATAACAGCCTGCAGGTACTGGAAAATCGTGACGCCAAGGGGCGTTTGCTCGGCTACTCACTCAATCAGGAGAGTGTCGATCTCAATGCATTTCTCTATGCCGATAAACAGTATCTGGCGCAAATGGCCAGTCTGCTGGGACGGGAAGCCGAGGCAATGCAACTGCGGCAACAGGCCCAGCGGTTGGGACAAGCGATTCGGCAGGCCTTTTACGACCCTGCCAGCGATTTCTTCTACGATGTACGTTTCGATGCCGAGGGCAAGCGGCGATTGCTCAGCGACAATAAGGGCACTGAAGGTTGGATCCCGCTGTGGGCCAGTGTCGCTTCGCCTGAACAGGCCGAAGCGTTGGTAACACAACAACTTAAACCAGAAAGCTTCGGTACCCAGGTGCCATTTCCGAGCGTGAGCGGCGACAGCCCAGCGTTTGCCCCCGACAGATACTGGCGCGGGCCGGTATGGTTGGATCAGGCTTTCTTCGCCATTAAGGGATTGCAGCATTACGGTTACCGGCAACAGGCAAGTGCAATGTCGCGGCGCTTGCTGACGGCCATCGCCGCCGATAGCCGGGATCTGCCGATACGGGAAAACTACCATCCACTCAGCGGTGAAGGACAGCATGGCACCAACTTCAGCTGGTCGGCCTCGGTCTTATTGTTACTTTATAGTGAAGGTTTGTTGTCTGAGGCTGAATAATCGCTGAATGAGGCGAATTGGCCGCGATTTTCTGCTGTGCAATCTCATGTGCTGCTGTTAATCTTCTGTACCATCTCTGTTAAAAACAAGGCGCTGCCGGTGCGACTGCCCTCAACTCTTGCTATCTGCTTGCTTCTTGGTGCCTGTCAGGCAGGGAGCGATGGCGGAGTCGATACCATTACGGATAAAAACCGCGCGGTTAAACCCTTATTGCCCTGTGGTAATGGGGCACCTGTGGTAAATCGAGCTAAAATTAAAACCAGTCTTATCGAGCGCAACATCATCACTCCGCAAATGAGCGAACAAGAGGCCGAAGCCAAGGTCTCTGAGTATATTCAGCAACGCAATCAGAAGTTTGAAAAGTGTATCAAGGAGCCCAAGTCATGAGTTTAAAGCCGGTATTTGCCCTGGGGGCGGCTTGTCTCTTTGGCATATCCAATGCTCTGGCCGCCACGGCTCCGGCGGATCCCGGGGTGATCAACAAAGAGCAGATCCTCTACTGGCTGGAGAAACGCGGTGAACTTGATGCCGACGCCTCAGAAGAGGAGCGGCAGCAAGCGCTGGCGGCTTATACGGCCAAAGCTACTGGTGCAGACAGCAAGGCCGCACAAGTGCTCAAGGCCAGAGAACAGCAACTGCTGCAACAGGCACGAAGTAATAGCCTGCGTCAAAGCAAGTTAATGCGGGCACAGTCGCGGGTAGCCGATACCGATGTGACCAAGCGGGTCAAGGTGTTGGCCGTGCTGGTGGATTTTCCCGACTTGCCCTATAACAACAATCGCCTGAGTCCCGGCGATACCGAAATGTATTACGCCAACTACTCGGTAGCCCATTACCGTGATCTGCTGTTTTCCGATGCAGGTTTCCCTGGGCCCCAGGGGCAAGTACTGCCCTCAGCCTATCAGTACTATCAAGCAGTTTCCGGTCAGAGCTTTTTCTTCAATGGTGATGTGAAAGGCTGGTTCAGAGCCAGCCAAAATGCTGCCTACTATGGTGCCAACGACCCGAATAACAACAATGACGACACAGCCGCCACCGAATTGGTAGAAGAAGCGGTGGCAGCTGCAGTAGCCAGCATGAGTACCGCTGAGCTGGCACTGTATGATATTGAAGATCCTTATGATATCGACGCTGACGGCAACCTGAATGAAGCCGATGGGATTTTGGATCATGTGATGATCTTCCATTCCAGCATAGGCGAAGAGGCCGGTGGCGGCGTGCTCGGTGATGATGCCATCTGGTCACACAGATTCTTTGTTCCCTCGGCGCCAGGTCAATACGGCCAGGCTATCCCTGGCAGTAATATGCGTCTGTTCGGTTATACCATTCAGCCGCTGGATGCCGGAACCGGTGTCTGTACCCATGAGTTTGGTCACGATCTCGGTTTACCGGATGAGTATGACACCAGTGCCGAAGCCAGCGATGGCTCGCCTGTAGGTCTCTGGTCTCTGATGTCCGGCGGCAGCTGGGCAGGTTCTCCGAGAGGCTCGCAGCCCAGTGGTTTCAGCCCCTATGCCCGCTCGTTTCTGCAGGACAGATACAAGGGCCGCTGGGTCAACGAACAATCCCTGGATTATCAGGCGCTGGATAGCAACGGCACTCAGGTGTCGCTTACGCATGCCAATAGCAGTGGCGTAAACCAGTTGGCCATCAAGCTGCCGTCCGACTCCATCGCCTTTACTCAGGCTTACCAGGGGCAATACCAGTACTATTCGAATCAGGGCGATCAGCTCAACAACGCCATGTCGTTCGAACTGCAGCTACCCATGAGTACCAGTCTGACGCTGAAAATGAAGGCCCATTGGCAGATAGAACAGGACTACGACTATGTGCAGCTGCTGGTGGATGGGGTGCCATTGGCGGGAAGCCATACCAAGAGCAGCAACAGTATCAACAATGCCGCCAATATTATCAGTGGTGACTCGGCGGCCTTATCCGGCGGTGAGGGAGAGCAAGGCTGGCAAGAATTGAGCTTCGACCTTAGCGCCTACGCCGGAATGAACAAGCAGATAAGCCTGGTGTATCGTACCGATGAAGCTGTCGGTGGCTATGGCTTTGTGGTGGATGACATACGTATAGAGAGTGACGGCAACCTAGTCTACAGCGACAATGCCGAGACGGCTCTCGAGGCGGTAAATCTTTCGGGTTTTGTTCGCACCGATGATTCTCGCCCAGGCGCGCCGCGGCGTTATCTGCTGCAACTGCGCAACTATCAGGGCGTGGATAGCGGACTGCAACAAGACAGTTATGAGCCGGGACTCTTGGTGTGGTTTGAAAACTTAGCCTACAGCGACAACAAGGTGGCAGAGCATCCGGGATACGGGCTCATTGGGGTGGTGGATGCGGATCAAAACCTGATCGGCAACCGTGATACCGATGTACAGGTTCGTGATGCCAGCTTCAGCCTCTATCCGCAGTCGGCGTTTTTCGGTGACCCCCATCTTGGCAACAATAGCCTGTTTGATGACAGCGACGACTACAGTGCGCCGCTCAAGCCTCAGGCCGGTCTGGTGCTGCCCCAACTGGGTCTTATGGTGCAGCTTTTGACCCAGGAGCAAGACAGCAGCCAGGCGCAGCTGCTGGTGAGTAAACGCAGCGACAGCAACGGCACAGAACTCAGCGCCAGCATTTCAGCGCAGCAGGAAGGTGGCAATGTCAGTTTCAGCGCCAATCTCAGTGGCGGTACTGCACCTTACACTTACCAGTGGGACTTTGGTGTCGGCGGCGTTGGCAGCACTCAAGCGACGCCTCAGTACAGCTACAGTGAGTCCGGCACCTACACAGTCACACTGACGGTGACAGACGCCAATAACCGGCAGACCGTGACCAGCTTGCAACTGACTGTCAGCATTCCTCTGTCGGCGCTGTTCGATATCAGTGGTACAGGTTTAACCGTGCAGTTCAATAATCTCAGCCGCGGTGGCAGCGGAGAACTCAGTTATCAGTGGGACTTTGGTGATGGCCAGAGCAGCACAGTTGCTTCTCCCTCGCATACCTACAGTGCGGCGGGCAGCTACAGTGTGCGCCTGACAGTGACTGACTCACAGAATAATCAGAGCAGTAATAGTCGCACCTTGGTGGTCTCCAACCCGGTTGTACCCAATACGACTGAAAGCAGTTCCGGCGGCGGTGGCGGTAGTCTCGGCAGCCTGAGCCTATTGGGGCTGGCGCTGATCGCCTGGCGGCGCAGGCGTTGACAGAATAAGGGACGCTTTGGCGTCCCTTGTATGTTTTGGGGAATTCAAGAGAGGGATTACAAGCCCTTGTTCAAGACGTAAGTTGGCCTTGATGGATGGCGGCAACCGCCGCCGGCAGGAAGATTTCACCGACAATCAGTTGCTGCTCCTGAAAGTGAAAATAACGTCTTCTGCCCCAGATAGCCTCTGTGGTAGGTTGCGACAGTGAATCTGCGAGGGAAGCGACCCGTGAATGGTTATCGAAGCAGGCAACCTCTATAGCGCCGGGTTCAAAGCCGATATCACCAAATAACAATTCTCCCAAGGGGCGAGTACCCAACTTACCCAGTCTCTGCTGTTGCTCCAGCAGCTTTGCCGGGATCAGGGTGCGGCCAAAGACCCAGGGAGTCCCGTCCAGGCAGAGCAGCACTTCTCTGATCCAGATGGCTTTGTGCTCCTTACCCTGCCATTCCTGAGCTGCGGTGGGCAGCATGGCTTCGCCGAGCAGTTTGACCTCAAAGTGATTGCAGCAACTTTTGAGTCTCTTGGTGAGACTGCCGGTCGCCAGTAGCCAATCATGCAATGGCGCTGCGGGGAGTTGTTGTAATTGCTCTGGCGAAAACCACTGAATTGATTCACCATAAGGAAAGCTTAAACTGGTCACACTCATCGGATACCCGGTACAATATTACAACTCGGGAGTCTATCACGCTTGCCCACAAGCAGATAGATCGCAAGGGGCGTCTGCACAAGTCACGGGAGCTGGAAACTCAATATGAAACGCATTTTGACACTGTTGTTTTTTATGCTGGCCGGCATGTTGCAGCCTGTGATGGCGGCCGATGAAAAGCCTGCCGAAGATACCTATGCCTATTATGGCTTTGAACCTGAAATAGTGACCAACTATATCTCCAACCGCAAGAAGTTGGGGTTTGTACGCATCAGTGTTGAGCTGATGGTGAAAGATCCCCAGGACTTGGTAGCCTTGCAACACCATGATCCCCTGCTGCGAGCCGCGATAGTGGAGATTCTCGGTAATCAACCCGAGGACAGGGTCAAGTCGCTTACCGGCAGAGAAGAGATCCGCCGTGAATGTTACGACACAGTCAATCGTTTGCTGGAGCAGGAAACCGGTCGGGCACTGGTGGTGAATCTGCTGTTTACCAAGTACCTGTATGACTGAGGTAACAAAGCGTCGGCTCAACGCTTCGAAAGGCAAGGCCTGGGCCGAGGTAAAGAAAAAGCCGCAAAAGACGACTCAAAAAGCCGGCAAAACCTTGGTTAAAACGGGCGGAAAAGCCAAGAACAAGGGCTTGCACCCGCGCAACCTGCACCGCCAGGGCTATGACTTTGCTGCTCTGGCCGCCAGTTACCCTGCGCTCGCGCCTCACCTTATCACCACAGACTATGGCCAGGTTTCGATTCCCTTTGCCGAACCGCAAGCTGTCTTGGCCCTCAATGCCGCCCTATTGCAGCACCATTACCATATCCAGGACTGGCAGTTGCCTGAGGGCTATCTGTGCCCGCCAATTCCCGGACGAGTAGACTATTTGCACCATATCGCCGATCTGCTGGCCGAAGGCGGTAAAATCCCCCAAGGCCGGCGTATTCGCGGCCTGGATATAGGCACGGGAGCCAATGGCATCTACCCCTTGCTTGGCTCAAGTGTCTACGGCTGGCAGTTTGTCGGCGCCGATATCAACCCTGTGGCGCTGGACAATGTCGCCGGCGTTTTGCAGCACAATCCCAAGCTGACTGGTGCCATTGAACTGCGACTGCAACCCGAACCGGAACAGATATTTCATGGTCTTTTGCAGGCGGGGGAGTGTTTTGACTTCAGCCTCTGTAATCCGCCGTTTCATGCCTCGGCCGCCGATGCCCGCAGTGGCAGCGAACGCAAGCAGCGCAATCTGGCGGCAAGTCGCGGCGAGCAACATCAGCGTCAGGAGCATAAACTGAACTTTGGCGGCTGTCAGGCCGAGCTTTGGTGCGATGGCGGCGAGTTGGGCTTCTTACTGAGGATGATTCACGAAAGTCGCGAATATGGTGGACAAGTGCTGTGGTTTTCTTCCTTGGTGTCCAAGAGTGACAACCTCAAACCCTGTCAACAGGCGTTAACGCGGCTTGGCGCCAAAGAGGTCAAGATATTGGAGATGCAACAGGGCAATAAGCAAACCCGGGTGTTAGCCTGGAGTTTCTTCGATGCAGCCGCCAGACTTCAGTGGTGGAAGTTCAAGGCTTGAGGCCCGCCAAAGGCAGACCTCAAATTGGATTGAAAATCCGATCTACTCCGGACTCCACAGCAACCGGCCGCAATCGGTGAGATCGTAACCACCGAGCAGAGCGGCCATCTGCCGGGTGTGGCTACCGCCGAGCATCTTGAACAGCTGCTGTAATTGACGGCGGAAATAGATCCCCTGCGGCATGACAAAGTCGAAGGACTCTGTCACCAAGGGCACAAAGCTCAAGCCACTTTCCATGGCGACCGCCTGACAACCAAAGCCGATATCGGCATCACCCCGGGCAATATACCCGGCCAACTCCCTTTCACTGAAGGCGGTGAGTACTGAGTTGAGCTGCTCAAGCTTGGCACCCTGCTTCAACAGCCAATGTTCCAGATGTTGCTGGCTGCCGGCACCGCCCTGGCGGGTGACCCAGCGCCAGGAGAGTTGCAACACCTTGCTCTCTTCCTGACACCTGTGGTGCATATCCGGCCGCACTATCAACCCCTGCTGGCGGTTATAGCCGTGAACCATGATCCATTGCTGGTGGTTGGGATACCCCTTCAGCAACGCCGTATGACGAATATTACGCTCTTCCAAACTGCCCCAATGTAAGGTACAGACATCGGCATAGCCCTTGGACAAGAGCTCCAGCCCCAGGCGGGAACCTGTAGCGCTGTAGCTAATAAGTTCTCGACTGCCTACCTGGGCCATCAGCCTGGCCACCTGCATCGATAACAAGGGGTCATCACTGCCGGTGATCAGCAAGCGATCTGTCAACATGCCACTGTGGCAGGAGTCCATGATCCAACGGTCGATTAGTATCTTTGGAAACAGCCACTTACCTGTGATTTTGGTCGCCGGTAGCATACGCTCATTGGCCATGGCATAGACCTTTTTTTCATTGAGGTCCAGATACTCGGCCACCTGCTTGGCGCTCATATAGACAAGTTCACTGGGCTCCGTCATCACTTCTCCTTGGTATCTTGGGTATCAGCGTGGATTGCTGGCATCAAACTCAATATTATCGGCGCCATTGTACACCAGGAAATGGCGTCCCTTGGCACGGGCGACCATGGTGATCCCCAACTTCTGCGCCAATTCCAGGCCCATCTGAGTAACACCGCTGCGGGACAAAAGCACAGGGATCCCCATCTTGGCAACCTTGATAACCATCTCGGAAGTAAGCCGTCCCGTGGTGTAGAAAATCTTGTTGTCGCCTCTGTCCTGCTCCAGCCACATCTCCCCGGCCAGAGTATCCACCGCATTGTGGCGGCCAACATCTTCGACAAAGGACTTTATCTTATCCGCTTCACACAGACCACAGCCGTGAACAGCACCGGCATTCTTGTAAGTCTGATTGTATTCACTGATGTTTTTCAACAGGGAGTAGAGCATGCTCTGCTTCAGTTTCGGCTGCGGCAGGACTATGTCGTCCAACCCTTCCATAAAGCCGCCGAATACCGTGCCCTGGCCGCAGCCTGTGGTGACCGTCTTGTCGGCCAGTTTGGCATCCAGATCCTCAGTCTGCTCCCGGGTGATCACGGCCGCGGAAGCCACATCCCAGTCAACAATCACAGATTCCAGTTGCGAAACATCATTAATAAAACCTTGATTCTTAAGGTAACCCAGTGCCAGAGCCTCGGCTCTTGCGCCCAAGGTCATCAGGGTGACTATTGGTCGCCAGTTGAGGTAAACCGTCAGCGGCCTTTCACAGGCGACATACTTCTCCTGCAGTTGGCCATTTTCATCGACCGCAGTTACGGCAATGGTCAAAGGTACCTGGGTATTGGTCTTGATCAATTGGGGTTTGGCACGGGTCATTATTAAACCTTCATAGAGAGCATGGGCCACAGCATAGCAATATTTATACCGTCACAGGGTTCAGGCTGCAAAATGCGTGATCCGCAGCAAGCGTCGACAATACCCAGGTCATGAATGTCCCAAACCAGATTACATATTGGACAAAATGTCCTACTTTTAGCCTTAAATAGATGATCAAGTTCAAACTTATTTCTCATATGGCAACTGGCACTAAAATTGCAATGTCATAGAGGTCTTACTTATGCCCGAAAATAATCCCATCGGGAGGGAGAGTCAGTATGCAACATTCCGAAAGCGTATGGCCCATGTACGTTTCACTGAAAAAAGTGGAGAAACAGGTCGGTCGTTGGACATCCATCAGCTGGGAGCTGGACCAAATCGTGCCCGCCACTCATGAGGCGCCGCCCGGATCCAAGCTGGTTCTACTGGAGTTATTTCGTGATGAGCGTGCCAGTTACCGCCTTAATCTGGATATGGACAATCCCATGCTTTACATCGTCTGTGACGAAGATGTCGAGGGCAACTGGATCCCGGCCGCCATCTCCGCCGACCAAAATGTCGCAGCCGGCTGTCTCGAAGGGGATACCCCAGTGCTGAACATGCCGATGCCGGAGGCGATTGCCTGCTGGATTGAAGCCTTTATAACCCGTCACGGTGAAGTGGAAATCACCGCCCACAGACGCAAACATGTTAACCGCCGCAAGGAATTGGCCGAAGACAACATTCGGAGGCACTAATGGCCGAAAAGAGTGGATTCCTGAGCCGTTGGGCACTGCGCAAACAACAGGTACTGGACGGTGAAACTCCTGTCGATGAACCGCTGCAAGAAACACCTCCCCAAGCGGAAATTGTGGCAGAGGCAGAGCCGGAAACTCAGGCTGCGCTCGAAACTCTGTCAGAGCCTGAGTCGCAGGAAGAAAAACTGCTGACCGCCGAAGACTTGCCCGACCCCAACGGTATCGAGGTTGGCGGCAGTTTCGCCAGCTTTATGGCCAAAAATGTCGACCCGGCTGTCAAGACCGCTGCACTGCGCACCCTGTGGAAGCAACCTCACTTCAATGAAATCGACGGCTTACTCGAGTACGCACTCGATTACAGCAACCAGCCCAAGCTAACCGCTGAAGCCTCTGCAGAATTGGCCAAGAAAGTTTTCCGTCACGTACTGGAAAAAGAGGAGCCGGAAGAAGCAGAAGAAGCCTTAGCCGAAGCCGATGCTTCCCTAGAAGATGCCGAGGTCGACACGCCACAGTTAGCCGAGCAATCTGCGCCACAGTCGCCGGCGGACAATTTGGACGGGGAAATGACGGCAGAAGCCCAAAATGCCTCAGATACAGTGGCAGAAACTCATAAGCCGGTTGTTTGACGTCAGTTTAACAGCCTTTAATGCCCATAAATTTGGTATGTGAATTGCTGTATTCAGGCTATAGCAAGCTGTAAATCAATAATAAAAGCAGCAAGATAAAGAATACGGCCACCGCCATAAACTGTTCAGGAACGCAAAGTGAACAATAGTGTGAGCAATAATCCCGCCCAGCAAGCGCTGCGGCAGGTGCGTCGTGAGGTCAGCCAGCAGACTCAGATTCTGCAAAACCTGATCCCACCGACCGTAAGTTACACCACAGAGGGGAATGTCCTGGTGATAGGCCCTGAAGATCTGGCCCGGCTGGCGGCAGACAAACTGTCTGCCATGGCCGGCAGAGTGATCTTGGCCAATGAGCCGATCACCAGCCAGGAAGAGGCCCATCTCGAAGCCGTAATGGCTGCCGCCGAAGAGGTTGAGAGCTACTACAACAAGCTGATTGGCATCAAAGGCTTCCTCGGTCAATTCCAGGTGAGTGTCGAACATGACAACGGCGCCGCCGAGCTCAGTGTGGTTGCTCTGCGCAAGCCGCATTTTGACCTGATCCTCGACCTGAGCCGCGAGCCGCAAATTCAGTTGGAAATGCTGCCACCCGGCTATTTCTATGTGGGTCAGGACCCGCAGAAACTGGCCGAAGCCTTGCAAGAGTTGCCCCAGATGATCGGCCAGTTTGACAAGCCGCGCTATGTCAAGGTCAACGCCGATCTCTGTGCCCACAATCGCAACGGCAATAATGGTTGTAACCGCTGCCTCAACTTCTGTCCGGCCGATGCTATCAAGAGCGTGGCCAAGCAGATTGAGATAGACCCTTATCTGTGCCACGGCGCCGGCAGTTGCACCAATGCCTGTCCAACCGGGGCCATTGCCTACGACCAGCCAACCCCTCAGGCGCTGCATTCATACCTGAATAAGTTGATTTCCCGCTTCCGCGAGCAAGCCCAAACCGCGCCTGTAGTTCTGTTCCACGACATGGGACAGGGCGGCGCCTTGATCAATGACGAGTTGCCGGGCGAGGTTCTTCCTGTGGCACTGGAAGAAGTCACTGTGGCCAGCATGGATCACTGGATGGCTTCTCTGGCTTGGGGCGCACGCCAGGTGTTGATCCTCAACACCAGCGCTACGGCCCCTACCCTGACCCAAATGCTCAAGGGCGAACTGGGATTGGCCAACGCCATTTTGGATGAGATGGGACAGCCTCAAAGGATTCGGGTTATCGACGAAGCCGAGCTTGCCAATCTCTGGCCTATACTGGATGTAAGTCTGGACTGGCCCGTGATAGTACCTGCTGTGCTCTCTGAGGGTAACAAGCGCACCCAGCTGTATGCCGCTATCGATCATCTCAATGAGCAAGCAGCCAATGTCGATACTCAACTGGCCATGGGTAATATCCCCTATGGCCTGGTGAATATCAATGCCGACAAGTGCACCTTGTGTATGTCCTGTGTCGCGACCTGCCCTACCCAGGCATTGACCGACGGTGGCGACACCCCGGCACTTTATTTTGTCGAGCAGGATTGTGTGCAGTGTGGCCTGTGTGAAGCTGCCTGCCCGGAGAAAGTGATCAGCCTGACTCCTCAGGTCAATCTGGATAAGGCTGCACGGCAGCAGCGCCGGATCCTGAAAGAAGAAGCTCCGTTCGAATGTATTCGTTGTGGAGCGCCGTTCGCGACCCAGTCTATGGTGCACCGGATGCTGGATATGGTCGGAAGCCACAGCGCCTTCAGCGCCAACATAGAGCGCTTGAAGATGTGTGGTGATTGCCGGGTGAAGGATATGTTTGAAGACATACTCCAGGATCCGGAAAAGCAACTGAGATAAGAGATCCGCTATGACCGAAACAGTAAGAGAAGTATCAGAAAACGATCAGCTTAGAGCAGATATCTATCAGCTGCTGGCGGCACTGCTAAGGCGCCACCCCAGCCCGGAATTGCTGAGTTTTCTTGGCGACCTCGAAGTCGACGCCAATGACGACAGTGAGATGACCAAGGCCTGGTTGGCGCTTAAGTTGGCGGCCGTCCAGTTCGACAGTAATCAGTTGGAAGATGAGTATTTCAACATCTTCCTCGGTGTGGGCTCGGGGGAAATCCTGCCCTATGGCAGCTGGTTTATGACAGGTTCGCTGATGGACAAGCCCTTGGCTCTGCTGCGTCAGGACCTGATGCAACTGGGCTTCGAGCGCGAAGAAAATGTCAAGGAACCGGAAGATCATGTCGCCGCTCTGTGCGAGGTAATGGGCGTATTGCTGCTGGAGGCGCCGGCTCACCAGCAACTGGCCTTCTACCGCCGCCATATCGGCAGCTGGATAATACGTTTCTTCGATACCCTGTCCCGTTGTCCCTCCGCTGCGTTTTACGCCGTGGTGGCACAACTCGGCCGGGCCTTCTTTGAAACCGAAATCAATGAGTTTGAACAGCTGGTGCTGAGCACGCCTGTGGTGGAAACCCCGGCGGTACAGATCCAGCCCAAAGCCAGCGAGCTGGCCTGAGAATTTGTCCGTGGCAACACGGGCTAAAGCATGCGGGGGAGTTTCCCCCGTCTACCTTCAACACGAGGAGACACTATGAAGAAGCAAGCTTCCGACATGGGTCGTCGTCAACTGCTCAAGGCATTGGCGATCGGCAGTGCGGCAGGCGCGGTTGCGACTGTCAGTGGTCAAGCCTTGGCGGCCAAGCCTGAAGCACCAGAAGTGCCAAAGGGTGAGGGCTACCGTGAGACTGACCATGTGCGCAATTATTACGCCTCACTGCGTAACAAATAACGATAAGGAGAGTATGTGATGCGATTAACCCGCAAAACAGACCAGGCCGCGGTGGCTGCAAAGCCCGCTCTGGGTCTGAATCGTCGTCAGTTCCTTAAGTCTGCCGGTTTGGCTACCGGTGGGATTGCCGCAGCATCTATGCTGGGCGCAGGAATGATGCGTAAAGCCGAAGCCAAAGATATTCCTCACGATGCCCCAACCGAAGTGAAGCGTACTATCTGCTCTCACTGTTCAGTAGGTTGTGGTATTTACGCGGAAGTGCAAAACGGTGTTTGGACCGGGCAGGAACCTGCCGTGGACCATCCATTCAACCGCGGTGGTCACTGTGCCAAGGGCGCGTCACTGCGTGAGCACGGCCATGGTGAGAAACGTCTCAAGTATCCAATGAAACTCGAAGGCGGTAAGTGGAAACGTCTCAGCTGGGAGCAGGCTATCAATGAAGTCGGCGACAAGATGCTGAAGATCCGCGAAGAATCCGGCCCTGACTCTGTGTACTTCATGGGTAGTGCCAAGTTCTCCAACGAACAGTCTTACCTGTACCGCAAACTCGCAGCCATGTGGGGCACCAACAACGTCGACCACTCGGCGCGTATTTGTCACTCTACCACTGTAGCCGGTGTGGCCAACACCTGGGGCTATGGTGCGCAAACCAACTCCTTCAACGATATGCACAATGCCAAGTGCATGCTGTTTATCGGCTCCAACCCCAGTGAAGCTCACCCTGTGGCGATGCAACACATTCTGGTAGGTAAAGAGCGCGGTGCCAAAGTCATAGTGGTTGATCCACGTTTCACCCGTACTGCAGCTAAGTCTGACGAGTACGTGCATATCCGTCCCGGTACCGACATTCCTTTCATCTACGGTCTGCTGTGGCATATCTTCGAAAACGGCTGGGAAGATCAGAGCTTTATCGATCAGCGTGTGTACGGCATGGAACGTATCCGCGAAGAGGTGAAGAAGTACAACCCTGCCGAGGTTGAGCATGTTGCCGGTGTCGGTGAAGCTCAAATGCGTCGCGTCGCCAAGATGATGGCCGAGCACAAGCCCGGCACTATCGTTTGGTGTATGGGTGGTACTCAGCACCACGTGGGTAACGCCAATACCCGTGCTTACTGTATCCTGCAGTTGGCCCTGGGTAACATGGGTGTTTCCGGTGGTGGTACCAACATCTTCCGTGGTCACGACAACGTACAGGGCGCCACTGACTTTGGTCTGCTGTTCGATAACCTGCCTGGCTACTATGGTCTGACTTCCGGCGCCTGGGCGCATTGGTGCAATGTGTGGGATCTGGATCCTGCCTGGGTCAACAGCCGTTTCGATCAGGGCGAGTATCTGGGCCAGAAGCCACAGACTTCAGCCGGTATCCCTTGTTCCCGCTGGCACGACGGTGTGCTGGAAGACAAGAACAAGATTGCCCAGAAAGACAATATCCGTCTGGCCTTCTTCTGGGGTCAGTCAGTCAACACCGAAACCCGTGGCCGTGAGGTGCGTGAAGCACTGAACAAGATGGACACTGTGGTAGTCGTTGACCCATTCCCAACCATGGCCGGTGTTATGCACCAGCGTAAAGATGGCGTCTACCTGCTGCCGGCAGCGACTCAGTTCGAAACCTATGGTTCTGTGTCAGCTTCCAACCGTTCACTGCAGTGGCGTTCTCAGGTCATCGACCCTCTGTTCGAGTCGCTGCCTGACCATGTGATCATGTACAAGTTGGCCAAAAAGTGGGGCGTTGAGAAAGAGTTCTGTAAGCACATCAAGGTCAACGGTGAAGAGCCGTTGGTTGAAGATGTCACCCGCGAGTTCAACCGCGGTATGTGGACCATAGGTTACACAGGTCAGAGCCCTGAGCGTCTGAAGATGCACCAAGAAAACTGGGGTACCTTCGACTTCGATACCCTCGAAGCACCCGGCGGCCCGGCCAAGGGCGAAACTTATGGTCTGCCATGGCCATGTTGGGGCACACCTGAGATGAAGCATCCAGGTACTCAAATCCTCTATCGTACCGACCGTGAAGTCCGCAACGGCGGTGGTAACTTCCGTGCCCGTTACGGTGTTGAGCACAATGGCAACAACATACTTGCCGAAGGTTCCTTCTCCAAAGGCAGTGAGATTCAGGACGGTTACCCTGAGTTCACCGACAAGATGCTCAAGCAGCTGGGTTGGTGGGATGACCTGACCGAAGAAGAGAAGAAACACGCCGAAGGCAAAAACTGGAAAACCGATATTTCCGGTGGTATTCAGCGTGTGGCCATAGCTCACGGCTGTATCCCTTATGGTAACGCCAAGGCTCGTTGTATCGTATGGAACTTCCCGGACGACATTCCGTTGCACCGTGAACCTCTATACACGCCTCGTCGTGACCTGGTCGCCAAGTACCCCACCTACGAAGACCGTATGGTGGCGCGTCTGCCGACCCTGTACAAGTCAATTCAGGACAAGGACTTCTCCAAAGACTTCCCGCTGGCACTGACCTCTGGTCGTCTGGTGGAATATGAAGGCGGTGGTGAAGAAACCCGTTCCAACCCTTGGTTGGCCGAGTTGCAGCAGGAGATGTTTATCGAGATCAGCCCAGGAGATGCTGCCGACCGCGGTCTACGCGATGGCGACGATGTTTGGGTACACAGCCCAGAAGGCGCCAAGATCAAGGTCAAGGCCATGGTAACGCCACGGGTGATCAACGGTGAATGTTTCATGCCGTACCACTTCGCCGGTATCTTCGAAGGCGAGAGCCTGGTGAAGAATTATCCGGAAGGTACAGTTCCTTACGTTCAGGGTGAATCGGCCAACACGGTTCTGACTTATGGCTATGATGTGGTGACACAGATGCAGGAAACCAAATCCAGCCTGTGCCAGATCACCAAAGCCTAACCGTACTTGATGAGGAGATAAGCCATTATGGCAGTCATGAAATTCTTATGTGACACCAAGCGCTGCATCGAGTGTAACGGTTGCGTCACAGCCTGTAAAAACGAAAACGACTCCGCGCTCGAGTGGGGTATCCAGCGTCGCCGCGTGGTAACCATCAATGATGGCCAGCCCGGTGAAGCGTCCATTTCAGTTGCCTGTATGCATTGTACCGACGCGCCTTGTATGGCCGTGTGTCCTGCAGACTGCTTCTACCGCACTGACGATGGCATAGTGCTGCACAACAAAGATACCTGTATCGGTTGTGGTTACTGCTTCTATGCCTGTCCTTTCGGGGCGCCTCAGTTCCCGAAAAAGACCGCCTTCGGCAGTCGCGGCAAGATGGATAAATGTACATTCTGTGCCGGTGGTCCAGAGGAAAACTTCTCTGAAGCCGAGCGCAAGAAGTACGGTGCCAACCGTATCGCCGAAGGTAAGCTGCCTATGTGTGCCGAGCTTTGCTCCACCAAGGCGCTGCTGGCCGGTGACGCGGAAGTGGTATCCAACATCTATCGTGAGCGGATGGCCGCCCGGGGTAACCCTGATGTAATTTGGGGCTACAATCCCAAGACCGGTGAGATCAACTGAGACAGAGCGAGGGTGGGCTAAGGCCCACCCTGACGAGGAGTGACTATGTTAATCAAATCACTGCGCAGTCTGTTCGCTCTGCTGGTATTGGTTGCCGGGCTGGGGTTTGCTTCCACAGCCATGGCCGCCGATGAACAGTCGAGCCAGCAACAGGCGCAAACCAGTGAGGCCGATCTTTGGCGCGCGGTAAAATCCGGTGAATCCGGCTATACCACAGCTAAAGGCGTTGAAACCGGCGTGCTGATCAACGTGGCCGGCAATCAGGGCAAGGAGCTGCGCAATCAGTACCTGACACCCGTTATGGCAATAGCCGTAGTCGGCGTGTTTGGGGCGTTCGTGCTCTTTTACCTGGTGAATGGCCCATCCAAGCTGCATCACGGCTTTTCCGGTAAGTTGGTGTTCCGCTGGAGTAAGGCAGACCTGATTATCCACTGGGTAGTGGCGATCAGCTGTCTTATCCTGATCTTCACCGGGCTCAACATCATGTTGGGCAAGCATGTGCTGCAACCCTATGTCAGTGGCGATATTTGGGCAGCACTGATCTATGGCTCCAAGACGATCCACGACTGGGTCGGGCCACTGTTTATCGTCTCCTGGGCGGTACTGGTGGTGAAATGGATGCCGGATCAGCTGTTCAAGAGCTATGACCTCAAGTGGTTCATGCTGGTGGGAGGCTACATCAACTTCGGCCCCTTCAAGGGTAAGCACCCGGATTCGGGTTTTGCCAACGCCGGTGAGAAGATGTGGTTCTGGACCCTGGCCATTTTCGGTCTGTTTATCAGCATTTCCGGCATCATGATGGTGTTGCCCAACCTGGATTTGCCCCGCGAAGCCTCGATGGCGGCGCTGTTGGTGCATGGTATCAGTGCAATTCTGATCATCGCCTTCACCATAGTGCATATCTGGATGGCGACCGTACTGTCCGAGGGCGGTATGGAGTGTATGAAGTCCGGTTACTGTGATGAAAACTGGGCGATGCAGCACCACAATGTCTGGTACGACGAAATCAAGGCCAACGGTACGCTCAAATATCGAGAGAATTGAGCCCCTGAGCTGATTTAAGACTGCAAACACCCCGGCCTGCCGGGGTGTTTTTTTATGATCTGTTTTTTAACATTATTTACTTCAGAATCCACACTCTCCTGATACTTTCGCTATTTTCCTTTTATTGAAAGTTTGAAGCAGTTAACGCTTTGAACAGCCGCTCCCATGGGGCTTACATTCAAACTGTCCCAGATCAAAACCCATACTCTTGCAAAGCCTTATATTGCCCATGCTTAAAGAAGGACTCCATTCATATATAACGGATTTTTTACCTTTTTTGTACATAAGCGCAGCTTGAGTTGTTAATAGGCTGGAGTGCACAAAAAAGAGTCGAGTCACCCGCAGTGCGGGGGAAAATTATCAGGAGCGAAGATGAAAGACCAGAAGCCAGATCTGAACCGCAGATCCCTGCTGAAGGCTATCACCATAGGCAGTGCCGCGGGTGCCGCGATTGCTGCAACAGGGGTGAGCGCCGCTCAGGCCAATGAGCCTGTTGAAGCGAAGTCCGCGACAAAGGGCTATCACGAAACAGCGCATATCCGCAGCTATTACAACAGCCTGCGTAGCTAATCCAGGAGATCTCAAGCGATGAAGTTAACTCGCACATCCAATGTCGCCCCTAAGGCCGACAAACCCAAACTGGGGATCAGCCGTCGTCAGTTTATGAAAAATGCCGGTATTACTGCCGGCGGTATTGCTGCCGCCTCTATGTTGGGTACCGGCATGATACGTCGTGCCGAAGCCAAAGATGTACCTCATGATGCGCCTATCGAAGTCAAACGCACTATTTGTAGTGCCTGTGCCGTAGGTTGTGGTTTGTATGCCGAAGTACAAAACGGTGTTTGGACTGGTCAGGAGCCTGCCTTCGATCACCCGTTCAACGCCGGTGGTCACTGTGCCAAAGGTGCTGCACTGCGCGAGCACGGCCATGGTGAGAAGCGTCTCAAGTATCCAATGAAGCTTGAAGGCGGTAAGTGGAAGCGTATCAGCTGGGATCAGGCCATCAACGAAGTTGGTGACAAGATGCTGAAGATCCGCCAGGAATCGGGTCCGGATTCTGTTTACTTTATGGGTAGTGCAAAGTTCTCCAACGAAGGCTGCTACATGTATCGTAAGCTGGCCGCCATGTGGGGTACCAACAACGTCGACCACTCTGCCCGTATTTGTCACTCTACCACTGTAGCCGGTGTGGCCAACACCTGGGGCTATGGTGCGCAAACCAACTCTTTCAACGACATTCAGAATGCCCGCGCCATCTTCTTCATTGGTGCCAACCCTGCAGAAGCACACCCTGTTTCCATGCAGCACATTCTGATCGCCAAAGAGAAGAACAATGCCAAGCTGATCGTGGTTGATCCACGCTTCTCCCGCACCGCGGCTCATGCCGATCTGCATTGCTCTATCCGTCCGGGTACCGACATTCCATTTATCTACGGTATGTTGTGGCATATCTTCGAAAACGGCTGGGAAGACAAGACCTTCATCAAAGAACGTGTGTTCGAGATGGAAACCATCCGTGCAGAAGCCAAGAAGTTCCCACCTAAAGAAGTGGCCAACATCACTGGCTGTAGCGAAGAATACCTGTACCAGGCCGCCAAGATGATGGCCGATAACCGTCCAGGCACTGTAGTTTGGTGTATGGGTGGTACCCAGCACCACGTAGGTAATGCCAACACCCGTGCTTACTGTATCCTGCAGCTGGCTCTGGGTAACATGGGTGTTTCCGGTGGTGGTACCAACATTTTCCGTGGTCACGATAACGTACAGGGCGCTACCGACCTGGGTCTGCTGTTCGATAACCTGCCAGGTTACTACGGCCTGACTACTGCGGCATGGCAACACTGGACCCACGTATGGGATCTGGATATGGAGTGGATGAAGAGCCGCTTCGACCAGGGTACTTACCTGGGCCGCGAACCTATGACGACTCCGGGTATTCCTTGTTCCCGTTGGCACGACGGTGTGTTGGAAGACAAGCAGAAGCTGGCACAGAAAGACAACGTGCGTTTGGCCTTCTTCTGGGGTCAGTCTGTCAACACTGAAACCCGTCAGCGCGACGTACGTGATGCACTGGACAAGATGGATACAGTCGTTGTTGTTGACCCATTCCCAACTATGGCCGGTGTTATGCACCGTCGTAAAGATGGCGTCTACCTGCTGCCTGCCGCGACTCAGTTTGAAACCCGTGGTTCCATCTCCAACTCAGGCCGTTCTATCCAATGGCGTGAGCAGGTTATTGAGCCGTTGTTTGAGTCCAAGACAGATATTGAAATCATGTATCGTCTGGCACAGAAACTGGGCTTCGCCGAGCAGTACACCAAGCGTATCAAGAAAGAAAATGGTCTGCCTCTGATTGAAGACATCACCCGCGAAATCAACCGCGGTATGTGGACTATCGGTATGTCCGGCCAGAGCCCTGAGCGTATTAAGGCTCACACCATGAACTGGGGCACTTTCTCCAACAAAACTTTGGAAGCCGAAGGTGGCCCATGCAAGGGCGAAACCTATGGTCTGCCTTGGCCATGTTGGGGTACACCTGAGATGAAGCACCCAGGTACCCAGATCCTCTATAACACAAGCAAGCACGTCAAAGACGGTGGCGGTAACTTCCGTGCCCGTTACGGTGTGGAATATCAAGGCAAGAACCTGCTGGCCGAAGGCTCCTTCTCCAAAGGTGCTGAAATCCAGGACGGTTATCCTGAGTTCTCCGACAAGCTGCTCAAGCAATTGGGCTGGTGGGACGAGCTGACTGCTGAAGAGAAAGCCGAAGCCGAAGGCAAGAACTGGAAGACCGACCTTTCCGGCGGTATTGTCCGGGTTGCCGTCAAGCACGGTTGTATCCCATTCGGTAACGCCAAGGCCCGTTGTATCGTGTGGACCTTCCCTGATCAGGTGCCAGTACACCGCGAGCCGCTGTACACAGCCCGTCGCGATCTGGTAGCCAAGTATCCAACCTACGATGATATGCAAGTACATCGTCTACCGACTCTGTACAAGTCTATCCAGGAGAAAGATGTCAGTGGCAAGTACCCACTGGTACTGACTTCCGGTCGTCTGGTGGAATACGAGGGTGGTGGTGAAGAATCACGTGCCAACCCATGGCTGGCAGAGCTGCAGCAGGAGATGTTCGTTGAGATCAACCCTGGTGACGCTGCCGACCGCGGTATCCGTGACGGTGAGAAGGTATGGCTGGAAGGCGCCGAAGGCGGCCGCATTCTGGTTCAAGCCATGGTGACCCCAAGGGTTAAACCTGGTGTGACCTGGATGCCTTACCACTTTGCCGGGATCATGCACGGCGAGAGCCTGGAGCCCAACTATCCGGAAGGCACAGTGCCTTACGTATTGGGCGAATCCTGTAACACTGCGCTGACCTATGGTTATGACCCAGTGACTCAGATGCAGGAAACCAAGGCGTCGCTTTGTCAGATCGTCAAAGCATAAGTGCAGCTTAAGCGAGGAGAATTGCCACTATGGCTACAATGAAATTTCTGTGTGATACCAAGCGCTGCATTGAATGTAATGGCTGTGTCACCGCTTGTAAAAACGAAAACGACTCCGCTCTCGAGTGGGGTATCCAACGTCGCCGCGTGGTGACCATCAAGGATGGTCAGCCCGGCGAGGCCTCTATCTCTGTGGCTTGTATGCATTGCAGCGACGCGCCTTGTATGGCCGTATGTCCTGCCAACTGCTTCTACCGCACCGAAGACGGCATAGTGCTGCACAACAAAGATACTTGTATCGGTTGTGGTTACTGTCTCTATGCTTGTCCATTCGGCGCACCTCAGTTCCCGAAATCAGGTGCCTTCGGCTCCCGCGGCAAGATGGACAAATGTACCTTCTGTGCCGGTGGTCCAGAAGAAAACCATTCGGACGCCGAGCGTCAGAAATACGGTGCCAACCGTATTGCGGAAGGCAAGTTGCCTATGTGCGCCGAGCTCTGTGCAACCAAGGCCCTGCTGGCCGGTGATGCGGAAGTGGTTTCCGGCATCTACCGTGAGCGTGTGGCTTATCGCGGTGCCGAAAACGGCGCCTGGAAGTAACAGACGGCACGAATATCCGGCCCGGCTTAGCTGGGCCGGTGAGAGAGGTTAATATGAACAAATGGTTCAAACACATAGGCTTGGCTATTGCGCTCATGTTCAGCGCCATATGCTTCGCCAATGGTGCTGATGCACCAGTGGAACCACAAGCGAGCGATGCCCAGATCTGGGCTCAGCTCAAGG
The DNA here is from genome assembly GCF_047314525.1 of Shewanella sp. BJSY2023SW007. Taxonomy (NCBI): domain Bacteria; kingdom Pseudomonadati; phylum Pseudomonadota; class Gammaproteobacteria; order Alteromonadales; family Shewanellaceae; genus Shewanella; species Shewanella sp. BJSY2023SW007. The sequence continues at coordinate 39,088 of NZ_JBKORL010000078.1, forward strand.
ATGGGGCAACGGGTTATACGACATCCGACAGTCAGTTCCACAACCAGCCGATCAACACCTATGATCTGCGGGTACTGGAACTGCGCAGCGACTGGCTGGCTCCCGGGTTGATGCTGGCCCTGTTCGGTATGATCATCATCTTTGCCCTGTTTATCATGGTTAACGGTATTTCCAAACTGCACCATGGTTTCTCCGGCAAGATGGTACATCGCTGGTCCAAGTTTGATGTGAGCATTCACTGGCTGGGGGCGATTCCCTGCTTACTGCTGATCCTCACCGGCTTGGTGCTGCTGGCAGGGCGTTTCTTCTTCCAGCCGTATCTGGGTGAAGGCTTCTGGGCTTCTCTGGTGAATGGCGCCAAGCAAGTGCACGACGTGATGGCGATTCCCTTCATGTTCGGTTGGGCGCTGATGACGCTGTTGTGGGCCAAGAACCAGTTGCCCAAGATGTATGACGTCAAGTGGTTCATGGTAGTGGGTGGTTACATCAACTTCGGGCCTTTCAAGGGTAAACACCCTGATGCCGGCTTTGCCAACGCCGGTGAGAAGATGTGGTTCTGGGCCTTTGCTTTCTTTGGGCTGATCATCTCTGCTTCAGGCATGCTGCTGTTGTTCCCCAACCTGTTTGAACCCAGCCGTACCCTGAGCCTGATAGCTCTGATATTGCACTCAATCAGTGCCATCATCATCTGTGCCTTCTCCATAGTGCATATCTTCATGGCGACTGTTATGTCTGAAGGAGGTATGGAGTGTATGATTTCCGGTTACTGTGATGAAAACTGGGCAACTCAACACCACAACCTGTGGTATGACGAGATCAAGGCCAACGGTACTCTGAAATACAGAGACTAAGGTCAGCACTCACTCTACTGAAAAGCCGTGTCAACAGACACGGCTTTTTTATCAATAATGAAAAATATCAAGGTGATTTTTTTATATTCTGTACTTATGCCAGCTAAAGAGAAATATAAAGTTACTTTGTTGGCTTAAATCTTTAATTAACTGTTTTTTAAGATTAATTTATTTTAATCCAGCGCTTATTTTCCCAGCGGCAAACAGCGAAAAGTAACATAATTACACAACAATACAAAAAAGTGATTAACCGATATCCCCTTCAGACGCAAAAAATACACCCAAAACAAAACAAAAAGCTTTAAAGATAATTGCTTGAAAGCAATTTCGCTGTTTGTGGAAAATTGATTATTTAATCACCCACATGTAAAATACTTCTACAAACGTAACAAACTTACACAAACTCCCTTCACTCAATCAGATACCATCATGATCAATAATACTCGAACCAGCATGCTATCCATGCTGCCGTCTTTGCTGTCCAGTGTGCTACTGATAGTGATCGGCATCTTTGCTTATCGTGCATTTTTTCAACTCAATGACGTCAGTGAACGTCTGGTGAACAACAACAATCTGACTGAAACTTTCGCCGGGATCCGCGAAGAGTTCTATCAACTGCGACTGGCTTCCCTGGTGCACAACACTCAAGGGGTACGCATGCATCAGGATAAGGTGCATGACCTGATAGCCCGACTGAGCCAATTTGACACTGCCTTTATGAACGATGCCGGCGCGCGAATTGCCATCCTCAAACCAGGGATCGACAGATACACCCGCCTCTACTTCGATGAGTTGGCATTGGCCGAGCGAACCGACACAGAGCCGGTCCTGACGCCGATAAGGCGAGATCTGGGCCCTGAAGTAAGTGCCGAGATCAATCAACTGGTGGCGCAGATAACCAAGCGTAACCAGGAATTAGGTGAAATGACGGTTTCCGAGGTAGATAATGCCGAAGCCATTTTGCTCGGACTTATCCTGTTTGCCATAGTGACCTCCCTGCTGATGGCACTCTTAATGAGCCGCCATCTGGTGGCTATTGTCAGCCGGATCCAGCAATCTGTCGCCAGACTGGCGGTAGGGGATCTGACCCATAAGATAGGGATCCAGGGCAAGAATGAACTCTGCACTCTGGCGGCCGATCTGGATCAGCTCAGTGACAGATTACAAGCCATGATCCGCGAAATTGCCCAAGCTTCTGAACATATGGCGCAACAGGTCGGTGAGCTCAATGTGCAGTCTGAGTCCAACTCGGCCGCGTTGCAGGCCCACGCCTTGGAAACTGACCAGGTCGTCACTGCAGTTGAAGAAATGAGCGCTACCGCCCAAGGGGTTGCCAACGATGCTGCTTCAGCAGCGCAGTTGACCGATAAGGCCAGAGCTCAAGGAGATGAATCTCGTCAGGCGGTCGAACAGGCTTCCAACAATGTGATGGCGCTGGTCAGCGAGGTCGACTGTGCCTCCCAGACCATAGCCGAGATGGATGAGAGCACCCGCAGAATAGCCGGCGTACTGGACGTAATAGGTGAGATTGCCGAGCAAACCAACCTGTTGGCACTGAATGCGGCCATTGAAGCGGCCCGTGCTGGTGAACAAGGGCGCGGCTTTGCCGTAGTGGCCGATGAAGTCAGGGCATTGGCAGCACGCACCCAGGCCAGTACTTCAGAGATCAACAATATGTTGGAGCAGCTGCGTCAAGGCGCCGATTCTGCAGTCAATGCCATGAATCGTACCCGCCAAAGCTGTCAGGCAACGGCCGATACCACGACACTGGTGGCCGAAAGTCTGCAGGGGCTGACCGAGCATGTGTTTGATATCAATGGCCTCAGCACTCAGATAGCTACGGCCGCCGAAGAGCAGAGTTCAGTTTCTGAAGAGATTACCCGCAACCTCAGCGTTATTCGCGAAATGGTTGAGGAGCTGAATCAGAGCGGTAAAGCGACACTCGGCAGCACAGCGGCGCTGGCAGCCGCCAAAGATCAGCTCACCAGCGTGGTCAGACAGTTTAAGCTCAACTGAATATAAGGGGTCTAAGGACCCCTTTTTGTTGCCTGATGTAAAGACACCCCTCGAAAGGTTGATTTTTCATACGTTAATGCTAAAACATGATCTGCTTAACAAAACATCACTTCCGATACTGATAGGTATTGTTATCTTCTAGCCAGTTCACGTTTTGACTACTCCACAGGAGGTAGTCTACAAACAGCTGGCAGTACCTTGGAAATAATCTAACTGATTGTGGTATCTAAGGATTAGCAAAACTAACAGGAAGCCTTATGTCGTCAATTATCCAAACTCTCGATCGCCAACTGGTCACCCCATACCAAGCCAATATCACAGTACCCAACTGGATGCTGGGGGCTATGGAGCGGGTGATGCAGTACTATGTTGATAAGAACCTGAGGCTGGACACTATTTCTGCGGATGTGATGCCGGCACCGGTAGAGGGCAAGAAATACATGCTCTATGCCCATATCCCTTTCTGTCACACGCTTTGCTCTTACTGTACCTTCCATCGTTTCCTGTTCAAGGAAGACAAGGCCCGCGCTTATTTTGTGGCGCTACGTAAAGAGATGGATATGGTCAAGCAGTTGGGCTATGACTTCGAGTCCATGTACATAGGCGGCGGCACTACGACTGTGCTGGAAGATGAACTGGCGCGCACTATCGAGTATGCCAAGACCCTGTTCCCTTCCATCAAGGAAGTCTCCTGTGAATCGGACCCTCAGCACCTGGACAGCCCTGGTTTTAAACAACTCAAGGGCTTGGTTGACCGCATGTCCATCGGGGTGCAGAGCTTTAATGATGACATCCTCAAGATGACAGACAGGTTGGAAAAGTTCGGTACCGGCCAGCAGACATTCGACAAGATCATGGCCGCCAAAGAGCTGTTTCCTATTATCAATGTCGATCTGATCTTCGGTTTCCGCGGTCAGACAGACGAAGTGATCCAGCATGACTTGGATATGGCTTCCAGACTGGATCCACGCCAGATCACCACTTATCCCCTGATGATCACCCACCAGACCCGCAAGAGCGTCAAAGGGAAACTGGCTGCGCCGCAGGCCGATATGGCAAACCAGTACCGGATGATCCTCAATACCCTCAATGGCCAGTACAACCAGTTGTCGGCCTGGGCCTTTGGTAAGGCCAACGATGAGGGCTTTGACGAGTACGTTATCGACTACGACGAATATCTGGGTGTGGGTTCAGGCTCATTCAGTTTCCTCAACGATACCCTGCATGTGAATACTTTCTCGCTGCGCAAGTATCAGGAGCGGATCGCCAGCGGCAAAATGGGTGTTGAGCAGCAAAAGCAGTACAGCAAGAAAGATGTGATGCAGTATCGTTTCCTGCTGGGGATGTTCTCTGGCCGTCTATCACGCAAGTATTTCCGCGATACCTTTGGCGTTAATCTGGACACGGCGCTGTTCAAAGAGATGAGCTCGATGAAGCTGATTGGCGCCATCAAGAATGACCCTAAAAATCCGGATGAGCTGATCATTACCGATAACGGCAAGATGATGGGTCTGCTGATGATGAAAGAGTTTTACTCCGGTATGGATAATGTCCGGGCGCAGCTGCGTAAACCGCTGAAGCCTTGTGATATGTAAGCTTTGACTCAATCAATGATAAAAAATCCGCCACAGAGCGGATTTTTTATTGCGCCATTACGCTTCTGCCGACGGCTAGCCGCCTTGACTGCGATTGCCGGGATAACGGGGGCAGTCGTCAGTAATCTGCAGCCAGGCGGGTTTGTCGGCGCAGTAGATATGATATCTGGGTGCCACCCTATCTGGGTCATCCAAAGAAGCAATACTCAAGCTGATAAATTCGGGATGGTCGAGACTGCGATAACTCAGGCTGGTGCCACAATTCGGACAAAAGCCGCGGCAGATCTTGGCCGAAGAGGCATATTCCCGCACGGCTTCCCCCTGCCAAGTGAGTTGCTCCAGCCTGAAGTCCATCCAACTGCCCACCACAGCCCCTGTGCTCTTACGGCATTGACTGCAGTAACAGTGGTCGGCATCGAACGGTTCACCCTCGAGCCGATAACGTATGGCGCCGCACAGGCAGCCTCCCTGTAACTCATTCTGCTGCTTCATCGCTCGACTCCTGGATAGCTTATTGTCAGGGCCTATCTGGCGCGATAGACGGGATAAGCCTGGTAAGCCTTGTCATAGTAAGGGCTGCGCTCGTAGAACCAACGCAGTCTGGCCTTGGCATCGGCGGCAAAAGCCGGGTCTTTGAGCGCCTGGTCAAATTCAGCCTGGAGCGCTTTGGAGTTGGCCAGCATCTGTTGTGCCAAAGGTTCAACCGCGTAGTCCTCAATATATTCGGTGCGGGTGAATATGGTGTTGAACAGACCCCACTGCAGCAGTGAGTCGGGCGATTGCGGCTCCAGCAGTATCATCGCCAGATCGCCAAGCGGCTGCTCAGTGCTTATTTTGACGGTACCGACGGGTAAGGTGAGTTCAACCTTTTCCAGTTTGGCTTTGGCACTGACTCTTTGGCGGCCTTCATAGTCACTGGCGGCGAACTGGGGTTCGCTGAGGCGATACTGTTGCAGCTTCAGTGTTTGAGGTTGTTCCTGGCGGCTCATACGAATGCCGTGCAGCGATAGCTTGGCAATCGCCTCTTGCCACTGAGGCGGAATATAGTAAGCGGCCGGGCGACTGACCCTAATATCTGCCTCTGTGTTGCCTATTACCGGCAGGTTGGGATAAAGCTTAGGCTCGCCAGTCCAGCGCACCACTTGTTTGCCCGAAACAGAGCTCTGTTCCAGTTGATAGTCTATGCCTTTGAAATCCCAGCCCTGCGGCTGCTTTTGTGACTTCCAGGTCAGGGTCACCAGTCGTGGATAGCGGTACTTATCTTTCTCTATCGCCGCGCGCAACTTGGTCGCTTTGGCGCCCACCGTCTTGAGGGTTTGCTCCAGCATCACATAAGTGCCCAGTACCCGTTGCCGGAACGGTTTGAGGCTGTGATTTTCAATCAATATTGTCGGCAGGTGTCTGGCATCGCCATAGCCGTTGGAGTAGCGGGCCGAAGCATTCCACAGTGACATGCCCTTGCTCAAATCGGTATTGTCCAAGGCGAAGACCAAGGGCCCCGGGATATGACCTGCCTGGGTCAGAGCCTGTTCTATCGCCGGGCGATATTCCTGTTGTAGCCAGTTGTAGCCGGCGGGACTCAGCCCCTGAGACAGGTTGTAACCAAAGGTCACATCATATTGGTAGTCGATACCGTCGGTGACATGCACATCGATATACAGCTGCGGCTGCCAGTCGTTGATGGCGGTCAGCATGTGTTGCATCTCTATGCTATCGGCCTTGGCGTAGTCACGATTGAGGTTGATGTTTTGGCTGGTGGTTCGCCAGCCCATGTTCAGCGGGCCGCGTTGGTTAACCCGGTTGCTTTGGCTGGAGCGCTCATGCGCATCGACACTGAAAATCGGCACAAACAGCAGGTTGACCTGTTCCAACAGCTCGGCCTTGTCGCCGACTATGATATCCCGCAATAACATCATGCCGGCATCTTTGCCATCAATTTCACCCGAGTGGATCCCGGCTTGCACCAGAACATTGGGCTTGTGGTTGCGTCTCAGCTGTGCCGGGGTGGCGGCACCTTCGGCGCTGGCCACTATCATCCAGATATCCCGGCCTTGGGGGCTCTTGCCCAGGCTCACCTTGTTAAGCTTGTTGCTCTGGGTCATCAGCCTATCCAGCCAGGCAAAGGTTTGCTGATAACTTGGGCTTTCAATACCGCCGGATTGCTCAAACGGCGTGGCCCAGCTGTCGTCGGCTGGGCGCATTAAGGCCTCGCTGGCACCACTCCAGGGTTTGAGCGGCGGCAAAATGGCATCATTGATGTAGGTGTTGGCTTGGGTGGCTGGTTCGGCAAGTGCGGCGCCGGGTAACGTCGCGACAGCGAGCCAGAGCAGGGACAGCATGCGCATGAAAGGCTCCGGGTACAGGATAATTGTTATTGTTGAAGCGCTCTATCTTTCACCAATTTACTCAGCCCTGCAAGTCACCCGGAGTGACTCTCCCTTTCTGTTGTGGTTATAACAATGAAAGCAAACTGCACCTCCCTAAATTTTGTTTCGTCAAAGTAATGTCAAAAAATGGCATGCAATGGCAGTAATTTACATATTTGCAGTCCAGTCTGAATAAATATCCAATCTCGCTTCTTTAGTTATTTCCTGTGTTGTAATTTCTTAACTGAGAAAATTAAAAAAGAATCTTATATTTATACCAGTATTTATTAGCGGCTGGATAAATAACTTATATAAGTAAAGTAGTGATTTAATGTGGCAGCCATTTAAATTATCAATAGCGTTTTTGGCGTTCACATTAATAAGTTCTGATAAAGTCATTTAATTCTTGGAGAACAGTATTGATGAGAGGCTTATCCAATATATTGATAGTTTCGGCAGTGGCTTTACCCCTGGGGTGCGCTTCTGCGGCAGAGGTGATTACCCTGGATGGTCAGTCACTCAAAATAGAGCAGCTACTGCAGCTGAAAGATAAACAAGTACAGGTGGCTCTGAGCAAAGAAGCACAAAAGACAATTCATGCCAGTCATGAACTCCTGATAGATTCTGCCCGTCAAGGCACGCCGGTCTACGGACTCACCGTTGGGGTAGGCAAGAACAAGGATACCCCGGTATTCGGCAAAGACGGTTCTTTGAGTGCCGAAGCCCGCAAACTATCGGAAGATTTTAACCGTAACATGCTGTTTACCCACTCGGCGGCCAGCGGCCAACCCATAGCGCCGGAAACCGTGAAAATGGCGATGACGATTCGTTTGAATCAGATAGCCACGGGACATGTTGGTGTACAGCCGGACGTGGCCCGCATCTACCAGGAGTTTATCAACGAAGACATTATTCCCGTTGTGCCGGAAGATGGCTCTGTGGGACTGAGTGATATTCTGCTGGCCTCACACATAGGTGCCGCCATGATGGGCGAGTGGGATGTGTTCTACAAAGGTCAGCGGATGTCTGCCGCCAAAGCGATGAAACAAGCCGGCATCAAGCCGTTGGTACCTTTCGGTAAGGATTCACTCTCGATTCTGTCCAATAATGCTCTGGCAACGGCACAGGTAGTCAATGCTATTGGTGATGCCCGCCAGATCATCCAATTCTCTCCGAGACTCATTGCTGCAGCCCTTGAAGGGATCAACGGCAATATCAGCCCTCTGTTGCCTCATACCCTGGCGGCCAGACCTATGCCTAATGTCGAGAAAGTAGGTCAAGAGATTTTGGCCAATCTGGAGGGTGGATATCTATTCCAGCGCGACGAAAAGCGGCCGTTGCAGGATGCGCTATCCTATCGCGGTGCTCACTGGCCTGTGGCCCATGCCATGTCGCAGCTGCAACAGTTGGAAACCTTGGTGAATATTCAGATCAACAGCTCTGATGATAATCCTACGGTTTACATCAATGCCAAACCCGGACGTTACGCCGATGCCCCACAAGTGGCACAGTATTTTACCCAAGGGCCGGTATCAGGAGCAGTTAACTCCTCTGCCAACTTCGATACTATCCAATTGGCGTCCCAGACCGAGGCCTTTATCAATGCCATGGCGCAGTTGGGCAAATACTCCAGCAACCGCCAGATCAAGTTGATTGACCCTTACTTCACAGGTTTACCAAGAGCCCTAGTCGACCCTGATGATGCCAATGGGCAAGCTTTCTATACTTTACAAAATGGTTTCACCGCCCTGTTTGTCGAAATAGCCCATGCGGCCAACCCCGTGTCCTTCTATGGTATAGCCAACCAAGGCGGCATTGAGGATAACTTCAGCAACTACTTCCAGGCCGGCAAGAATCTCAGCAAGGTGGTGGATGGTGTGGCACGCATCTATGGCTTTGAGCTGATGCAGGTGGCCCAGGCGATGGACCTGCAGAAGAAAGTTAACCACAGGCAGTTGTCACCCCAGAATGAGCAACTGTTAAAGGCGCTGCGCAAACAGGTGGATTACTACGACAAGGACAGGTTGTTTACCCCAGATGTCGAGGCCTCGACGCAATTCCTGATGAAGTTCTAAGAAAACCAAGCCCCGGTAGGATTGACCTCCGGGGCTCGTATATTGAGAGAACCGGAAATAGCCTTTGCTCAATGGGTTTTTGAGCACTGAATTTCAGATGTCTTGGATTCAGACATAATGAGCCACCTTGGTGGTGGAATACTCATGGGGACCTGATGCGGACTGCTGCTAGGCAGTTTAACCAATACGAGAAGATGTTTAGCGTTCTTGAGGCCATAGCAGTCGCCTTAGAGTCAAGCGTACGCTATATCCAACTTGCTGCTTGTTTTGGCACCATAGAACAATCGATGTCAAAATAACGTCAAAATAACCGACGAATTTACATAGAGTTACATTTTTGTAGCCTAGCCTATATATCTGTTTCAACTATCTTTGTTCACTTCATAGCCTAGGTTATTTTAGCTTTGATTCTTGTTCTTGAGGAGTAATCGCATGAGTACAGTATTGAACAAGACTGCACTCACAGAAGCAGAGAGCAGTTTAAAGCAAGTGCTGCAAACCGTCGGTCCTTTGATTGCCGCGCAGGGATTCCAGGGATTTTGGTTTCAAGGGCTACCAAGCAACGCCAGGGAGTATTTGGAACACCCGGGAAATCAAGGCCTATTCGCCCCCGTGTGGCTACGCCGGCCAATCGCGTCATTGGCGTCCTCCTGTCGGATAGCAACCCTGCAACAGTACTATCTGGAACACTATGCCCGCAGCGACAATAATTTCGCCGAGTCTTTAAGCGCCGATAAAGCCTGGTGTTACCGCTGGCAAGAGGATGACCCGGTAAAAATCCTGTTCGCCAAACATGGTTATGACACTGTTCTGAGCTTCCCCGTGCCCAGCTATGCCAACCCGACTTGGTTTGGTCGTTTCACACTACTGGCGTCGGGCCATCCCAAACCGGCCACGGAACGCTTACAGCAAACCTTGATCTTGGCCCAAAGCCTGCTGTTTGAACATGACAGACAGAGATTCAACCCGTTTCTGCAAAGCAGGATCTTCAAGGCCAATGCCAGAAAAGTGCTGCGAATGGCGGCAACCGGACTGCAAAATCATGAGATCTCTGATCGACTGCACATTAGTGTCCGTGGGGTTGAATACCATATGGAGTCAATGCGTAAAAAACTGGGTGCCAGCAACAGGGCAAATCTGATCCATCTGGCCCATCAATTTGAGTTGATCTGACATGTTAATACTGCTGGTCGAAGATAATCGTCTGTTGGCAAACAATATCATTCAGTACCTGGCGATAAAGGGCATTGAATGTGACTATGCCGAAACCCTGGCTCAAGCCAATGAACTGCTGAGACAGCAGCATTTCGATGTGGTGGTGCTGGATCTCAACTTGCCCGACGGGGACGGTGTGCGAGCATGTCAGGGCTGGAAGGCCCAGTGTATGACTACTCCGGTGATCATGCTCACCGCCCGCAGTGGTCTGGATGACAGGTTGAGCGGCTTTGATGCCGGCGCCGATGATTATCTGATCAAACCCTTCGCCATGGAGGAGCTGGTGGCCCGCCTAAGAGTCGTGGCTCAGCGCCGTCCGGCACCTCCAAGATTACAACTGGGTGAGCTGGAGATGGACTTTGGCAAACACGAGGCCTATCGCCAAGGGCAGTTGTTGTCCCTGAGCCGCACCGGCTGGCAGATACTGGCCTTGCTGGCTCGCCGCAGCCCGGAAACCGTGGAGCGGGAAGAGATAGAGCGTATGCTCTGGCCCGATTGCCCTCCTGACAGCGACAGCTTGCGCAGCCATTTGCATCTGCTGCGGCGGGTGGTGGATAAACCGTTCGACAGCCAGTTAATCCACACTATTCGCGGGGTAGGACTCTGCCTGAGGAGTGACTGAAGATGATGCCCAAGTTCAGCCTCAAGCGCAGCTATCAAATTTATGGGCTTATTTTTCTGGCGGTCACTCTGGCCATCAATAGCATCATTCCCCTTTGCATGATGTGCACCGGCATGTTTTCCATGCATGAAATCACCTTGCATAACGCAGGCCAGGCAGCCGAGGCGGTATTTACCCAAGGCAGTACCGAGCTGGATACCGACAACATCAGTGTGTTTGCCGACTGGCAGCGGGTACCGGATAAGATAAAAGCTATCAATGACTTTCAGCCTCCCACTGCAGAAACGGGTATCCGCTACCAGCATCTTGATGGCCCCTATATCGATGCCTTGAGTGTCCACTACACGGCTTCAGGCCAGCCGCTGTATCTATGGCTGCATTATGATGCCACCCATGATCTTGTTTTTGCGCCCAAGAACATGACCGCCATTTTATTGCTGATAGTGATGACCTTCGGGGTGGTGGCCAGCTTGGCGTTTCATATGCAAAAACAGGTAATCACCCCGGTGCACAAAATCAGTCAGGCGATCAAGCAACACGACTGGCAAAGCATGAATGGCTTCAGTTTTCCCAAACAAGGCTATGCCGAGCTGCAATCGATAGTGGATGCTCTCAATACTTCGTTGCAGCAATTACAAAAAGCGCAACAGAGGGAGCTCAACTTCCTGCGCTTTGCCAGCCACGAACTGCGTACTCCTGTGGCTATCTGCCAGTCATCCTTTGAGCTGCTCACCCTGCAGTGGGGCAAGCTGACCGGGCCTGTATTGGCCGCCAGCCAGGCGACTGCGCAGATGAAATCCATCATAGAAACTCTGCTTTGGCTCACCAACAAGAGCAGCACTCAGCTGGAGAAACAATCTTTGATGCCGGCTGAATTGCTGCAACAGTTGGCCACCGAGCAGGAACATGCTCAGGGCAAGCAGGGCGTGATTCAGTTGGACTGCGACGATACCCAACTTCAGGCGTTAAAAGAGCCTCTGTCCATCATGCTCAATAATCTGCTGCGTAACGCACTCGAACATGGCACAGGTGAGGTAAAGGTGGAGCAGAGAGGTAAACGTATCAGGGTCAGTAACTCGACCTTACAAGATGGTCTTAGGGGCTTTGGTCTGGGACTTATGTTGGTCAAACGGCTGGCTAAACAGCTGGGCTGGCAATTCAAGGAATATAGATCTCCACAAATGTTTATTGCCGAGATAGAAATTACAGACTAAAGGAAAGTGTGAACTAAGCCCTACATTTATAGATTGGCTATTATTATTTTAAAAAGAGATGGCTTTGGCTGTCTCTTTTTAATTTATTTGACGGAATTTTCACTTAATTTATGTTCTCTTATCACCTACTTCCTTAAACCACATAGTTTATTTCTTTAAGGATTGTAATCGACCAAGATCACAGCAGTTATTGGTAACAATTAATTATTATTTTCTCGTCTAATTCATGTGTTTAAATTTTTCAATTGCTTGGCATTGTATTTGTCTGAGGAAATATTATGAACTCAAAATGGTTGTTGAGTGGAGTGGCACTGGCTATGGCATTTTCTGCCAATGTGCAGGCCGATGTGACCAAAACCAGCCTGGATCTTGGTTATAAATTTTATACCAGTGATACCGAAGATGATAACCCTGGCGTCTTTAACCAGCCCTTTCTCAAGCTGAATCATTTGGGTTTGGCCGATTGGGGTAGTTATTTCGCTAATATCAAGCTGGAGAATCCGGGGGAAGTCGCAGAAAACCAGAAGAATGAAGATGGTAAAACCACTCTAAAGGCATTGGCAATCATAGAGCACAAACTGGGTGAAAGCGGCTTTAACTTTTGGGCCCAGAACTTTATCTCTGCCAGTGAGACTCTGGTCGAAGACAACCTTTATCTGGGGGTTACGCACAACAGTAAGTTTGGCAATTTGGCACTGAACTATGGGGTTGGCTTCAACTATACCTTTGGTCATTTCTCACCAACAGATGAGAACTTCAATGACATTTCAGGTTACGCCCTGGTGCTCAACGCCAAATACCCGCTGAGTTTTGCCGGATTGAAGCATAACTTATCCGTCAACTACGAAGCGCAGATAGACAGGGACGAAGAGCACCAAAAGCTGTTTAGTTACGACAGCTATGGGCACCAGATCATTCTGGGATGGCAGACCCACTTTACCGATGCCTTCTACGGCAAATTGCACCTGACTCAGTACGATAGCTGGGGCGCACAGTACAACGACGGTATCGAGTATGGGTTGGCTTTCGGATACCAGTTTTAACAATGGAGCCAGGCTCCCTTTTTTAATCGACAGGAACTGAATATGCAGTTGAACAAATCCGTTTTGGGCGTGGCCGTATCCACTGCCGTGGTGATTACCGGCTGTCAGGTGACCCATGAGATCATCAAGAGTCAGGGGACTGCCCAGGGCAAGCATGGTGAGATCCAGGTTGAAACCAGCATTCAGGATGGCCGTATTGTGGCTATCGACGTGCTGAAGCAAAAAGAAAACCCTGTGTTGGCCGCAGCCGCGTTCAAGGATGTGAAGCAAGCCATCATAGATAACAACTCTGTAGATGTTGACGGGGTTACCGGTGCAACCGTGACCTCGGATGCTCTCAAGAAAGCCGTAGCCGCCAGTATTGAAGCTGCCGGGGTGACCCTGGTAGCTGCAAGTGCCACTGCCAAGCATAATGAAGCTTTGACACCAGCCGAATACACCTATGACGTGGTCGTGATAGGTTCAGGCGGTGCCGGTTTCAGTGCTGGTCTGGAGGCCATGGAAGCCGGTGCTTCTGCCGTTATCATTGAAAAAATGCCCATCATAGGTGGTAACTCGCTGATCTCCGGCGCCGAAATGAACGTAGCCGGTAGCTGGGTACAGAAAAACATGGAGATTACCGACTCCAAAGAGCTATTTATCCAGGACACACTCAAAGGGGGCGACTTCAAGGGTGACCCCGAGATGGTCAAGGTGATGGTGGACAATGCTGTCGATGCCGCCGAGTGGCTGCGTGACTATGTTAAGGTTGAGTTCTATCCCAACCAGTTGTTCCAGTTTGGTGGTCACAGCGTCAAGCGTGCCCTGATCCCCAAAGGCCACACAGGCGCCGAAGTGATCGGCAAATTTGCCAAGAAAGCCGAAGAAGTCGGTCTGCCTATTCACACCAACACTACCGCCGACCGTCTGCTGATGGACAACAACGGCCGTGTGGTCGGTGTTGAGGCGACCAAAAACGGCAAGAAGATCACTTATCATGCCAAGCGCGGTGTTGTCGTCGCTACCGGTGGTTTCTCTGCCAACGTAGCCATGCGCAAGCAATACAACCCAGAGCTGGATGAGCGTTACGGTACAACAGGTATTTCAGGTGGTACAGGTGACGGTATTGTCATGGGTGAAAAGATCCATGCCGATACCCGCAACCTGGGCTATATCCAAACCTACCCTATCTGTAACCCAGAGACTGGCGCCATTGCCCTGATCGCCGACTCTCGCTTCTTCGGCGCGATTCTGGTCAACCAAAACGGTGAGCGCTTTGTGGAAGAGCTGGAACGTCGTGACGTGATCTCCCATGCGATTCTGGAACAGCCTGGTCGTTACACCTATGTACTGTGGAACAAAGACATCGACGATGTGGCCGGTACCATTGGTATGCACCAGGGTGAATACAAAGACTTCACCAGCCGTGGTCTGATGTATGAAGTGGACAGCATCGAGGAAGCCGCCAAGGTATTCAACATTCCGCTGGAAAACCTCAAGAAGACCATCAAGGATGTGAACCACTATGCGAAAACCGGTAAGGATGAAGCCTTCAACCACAGAGCCGGGTTGGTGGACTTGAGCAAGGGCCCATACTGGATCCTGAAAGCCACGCCATCAGTACACCACACCATGGGTGGTCTGGTAACAGATACCAAGACCCACGTGCTGAATGAACAAGGCAAGGTAATCCCAGGTCTGTTTGCCGCCGGTGAAGTAACAGGTTTGACTCACGGTACCAACCGCCTGGGTGGCAACGCCTATACAGACATCATTGTCTTTGGCCGTATCGCCGGTCAGCAGGCTGCCGCCAACTAAGCCGCCAAACAACTCATCTATCTCCCCAGAACTCAAAACGGCCCGTAAGGGCCGTTTTTTTATCGCGATTCCTTCATTGAAGGCGATAGCAACAAACATTCACTTCCATCACACCGTATTCAATTGGCCTGCGCCAATTGCTTCAAATGTTGATACAAGGGCTCGCTGAAGCTTTGCTCGTAGGTGAGTCGTAACTGCTGCCTGCCGGCATCGAAATCAAAGGCGCGGTAGATATCCACTTCAATGAGTTGGCCACCTTGGATCAAATATGCACTGGGCAAAACCTTGTCGGCCAGCTCTGGATTGTCCAGTAGCTCAGTGAGCTGCAACAAAGGTGCGCCGCTTGGGCTTTGGAGCAGCTGCCACTCATAGCTTTCAGGACCATAGCCAAAGTTCAGCGTAAAACGCTGCTCACCATCCAGGGTAATCTCATCCTCTGTTGCTATAGGCCAGAAGAGGGCTATCAGCGCCCTGGAGTCGAGAGCTTCGGCGTTGGCAACCGGCATCTCCCAAGCAACAAACTCCTCATTGCGACACATCACATCGGCTTGCTGCGCTGTCCAGATGCGGTAAACCTGTCCAGGCCACTCGAGCTTGGCCAACTGCAGGGCAGCCGGGGTAGCTGCCAGCAAGCTTTGCCAGTCTTCATCGCTGGTCTGGTACTTGTCCACCTGCATAGTGATTGGCACCTGAGTACCATCATAAAAAGTATGCAGTTGATTGCCTTCGATAACCGGCGCACTTGGGCGATAGCCTTGATCCTTGCGTTCGGCATTTATCCAGCGCTCCATTTGGGTATTCCAGCACTCGTTGGCGACCTCATCTCCCGGAGTGATATCCTGAGCCAAGACCTTGCCTTGGTTGACACTACCGATCAAAAATTTTGAAAGGTCACCATATTGCAGGGAGAAAAACTCCGGCGCGCCAGTCAGCCCCAGATCCAACAGATGAACTTGCTCATCATCTTCCATCAAGCCATTAAGCACTATCACCCAGTCATTGTCGTTCATGGTTTTATCATCAAGAGGTTCCAGATAACCCAGGGCCACCATGGCGTTGTTTACCTTGTTACGCACCTCTTGAGGATCTGTGGCCAGGAATGTCGCCGCTGTCTGACCACTGGCGGCAATCAAGTGTCGCAACTCATTCAGGGTCATAGCCAGAGTCTGTTCGGCCGCCAGAATTGCCTCTTGATTGCCTTCACCGAGAAGCTTTTCTATCTGAGCTGCAGTCAAAGCGTGAATATGTTGCAGTAGCCAAAATGCCTCGGCAAAGGTCGGCGTAGCTGTGACCTCGGCTGGGAGCTGGTAGGGGTTCTCGCCTTCAGAGGCAAACAACAGAGAATATAACTGCCTGAGTTCCTGAAGCAGGGAATCGCGCCGGGCATCACTAATGCCCACCTGCAGCATCTGCTGGAAACGACTGAATTCCAAATGGGTCACCAGGTTGATGGCGCCTGTATGCTGGTTCTGGGCAAAAAGCACCAGACTGCCATCATCTGCGGTCCGGGCAGCGACACTCTGCTTATTGTGCTGCCGTTTGACTGAGGAATTGTCACTAACCTGCGCTATCCAGCTGGCCAGCAGATAATAGTTGGCCGTAGGATCATCGCTGCGCCAATCAAGCTGATACTTGCCGTCGCTGTCGGTTGTTGTTGTGGGCTCATCGGCATCACAAGACAAGTTACGATTGAGATCGGCGCAGACATCGGCACCAGGTACAGCCCCCAAATAACTGACCTGCCCCAGAACACTGATATCCTTGGTCACAGGTGGTTGGTTGTCATCTGAGTCGGAATTACCGCAGGCGGAGAGCAGCGTGGCGCTAAGGAGTACTGCGAGATACTTTGGTTTAACCATTTGATCGTCCGTGATTAATTAAATTTGAAGATGCATTTTCCTTAGCCTTTGGGGTGATCACAACCCCCCGAAAGCACTAAGTCTTTGCGAGTCCATTGAATAGACTAAATCCCTTTTATGACAAGAGCAGGAATTGGCCAATAAAAACGGCTCCATTGAGGAGCCGCTTAAGTGACATCTGTTGTTATCAGGCTTTGGGGCCTGCGGCCTTGATGGCATCGGAGACCTGATACTTGGCGAAGTTGCTCTGGAAGGATTCGGCCAGCTGTTTGGCATACTTGGCGTATTCTTCCTTGTCAGCCCAAGTGTTGACCGGATTGAGCAGCGCGCTGTCGACGCCGGGAATAGCAACCGGGACATCCAGGTTCAATTGCTCGATATGTTCGGTCGGCACTTCTTTGAGTTCACCACTGACGATGGCATCCACTATGGCGCGGGTGACAGGAATATCGAAACGTTTGCCCACGCCGTAAGGGCCACCAGTCCAACCTGTATTCACCAGGTAAACCTGGCTGCCGAAGGCTTGAATACGCTTCATCAGCAGCTCGGCGTAAACCCCGGCAGGACGAGGGAAGAAGGGAGCACCGAAACAGGTGGAGAAGGTTGACTGAATCGCGGCGGTTGAACCCACTTCGGTGGAACCCACCTTGGCGGTATAACCTGAGAGGAAGTGATAAGCCGCCTGTTCCTTACTGAGTTTGGCTACCGGGGGCAGGACGCCGGAAACGTCACAGGTGAGGAACACAACGGCGTGTGGCTCGTTGCCACGGTTGTCTTCCTTGCGCTGAGCTATGTGCTCCAGCGGGTAAGCGGCGCGGGTGTTCTCGGTCAGGCTGGCATCCTTATAGTCGGGCACGCGCTGCGCGTCCAGTACCACGTTTTCCAGCACAGTGCCGAAGCGAATCGCATCCCAGATCACCGGCTCATTTTTCTGGCTGAGGTCGATACACTTGGCATAGCAGCCACCTTCAATATTGAAGACGCCACCTTCGGCCCAGCCGTGCTCGTCATCACCGATAAGGAAACGCTTGGGATCGGCAGACAGTGTGGTCTTGCCTGTACCTGAAAGACCAAAGAAGAGAGTTGTGTCACCGTCTTTGCCGACGTTGGCCGAGCAGTGCATCGGCAGTACATCTTTAGCCGGCAGCAGGAAGTTTTGTACCGAAAACATGGATTTTTTCATTTCACCGGCATAGCGCATACCGGCCAGCAATACCTTACGTTCGGCGAAGTTGATGATCACTGTACCGTCCGAGTTAGTGCCATCGCGCTCGGGTGAGCAAACAAAGCCTGGCGCGTTGATGATCTGCCACTCGGGTTTGTGGCTCTGGTTATAGTGCTCAGGTACGATAAACAGATTACGGGCAAACAATTGGTGCCAGGCGTATTCAGTTGTAACTCTGATAGGCAAATAGTGATCAGCATCGGCGCCGACTTCCAGTTCAGAGACAAATACTTGCTTGTCGGCCAGATAGGCTTCGACTTGCTCCCACAGTGCGGCAAACTTCTGAGGTTCAAACGCCTGGTTGACCGCGCCCCACTCGATATCTGCCTCGGTACCCGGCTCCTTGACAATAAAACGATCCGCGGGTGAACGGCCTGTGCGCTCGCCGGTCTGGGCCACCAGGGCGCCGTTGGCTGTCAGAGTGCCCTCGCCGCGCAGAATAGCCTGCTCGACCAGTTGGGCACTGTTGAGGTTGAGTTGAATGCGGTTTGCTTCTGCCGCCATAAGTAAGGTCTCCATCTATTATGAGGTCTGGTATAGTCCCGGTCTGCTGTCGGGTTGGCGCGATTGTAACTTAAGCCGCGGCTAAAGTGTGAGCATGTTCTGAAAAATGGCAAAAAAAAGAGAGCGATCACTCGCTCTCTTAAAAACAACTGAATATCGCCCCATTATTGGGGAGTATTCGGTGTCTGACTGTTGGCAAAAATGGCTTCAATATCGATGGCATCGAAGCGGTAGTGACTGTTGCAATATTCACAGCCCATCTCCACCAGCCCCTTCTCCTGAATGATAGCGTCTATCTCTTCCTTCGCCAGGGTGCGGATGGCTGCAGCGCTGCGCTCACGGGAGCAGGTACACTTGAAGCTGACGCTTACTGGATCGAACAACCGTACCTGCTCCTGGTGGTAAAGACGGTGCAGGACTTCAGTAGCCGGCAGGCTGAACAGTTCTTCGGCCTTAATAGTCGCGGTCAGCTGAGTCAGGTGTTCAAACTCGGTATTTTCACTCAGCTCACTCGGCAATACTTGCAGCAACATACCAGCGGCATGTTCACCATTGGCAAATAACCAGATACCTGTAGGCAATTGCTCGGATTGGGCAAAGTAGCTCTCCAGACATTCGGCGATGCTGGGCTTATCCAGCGCCACGACGCCCTGGTAACGCTCGCCTTCAGTCGGGGTCAGGGTGATGACCATATAACCTTGGCCAAAGAGCTGATCCAGTGTTGCATCTGTGGCAATCTCACCCTGCCAGCGAGCAACACCCCTTAATTCCTGACGGTTATTACCGTTGATCACCGCCAGTGACACCGGACCACCCTGCCCCTGAAGCTGTACACTGATATCACCTTCAAATTTCAGTGTTGCCGTCAGCAGCGAAGTCGCCGCCAGCAATTCACCCAGCAGGACCTTAAGGCGCTCCGGGTAATCGTGGGTGCTAATTATCTGGCGATAGCTGTCACCAAGCTGGGCCAGTTCACCCCTTACATCAGCGTTATCAAACAGATAGCGATGGAGAGTATCTTGGTTCATTGGGTTTCTCACAGTTAATTCAGGTCTCGCGGAAGCGAATGATTTGCCGCCGCTGTTTCTTATCCGGCTTGGTATCGGGCGCCGGATTATGCAGTATGTTGAGCCTTCTGGCTTCAGCATTGCTTTCCCGTTTTTGTATACTCTGCGGCGTTTCTTCGTACAGGCTCTGGGCGATAGCCGCTCCCTGACGGACACCGGAAACTTTTTTTATGACGATCTCTTTTTCGTCATATCCCTGGCGTAACCTAATGCGCGCACCGACTTCTGCCAGCTTGCTGGATTTGGCTCTTTGACCGTTGTAATGTACTTTACCGCCGTTGATCATCTCTTTGGCCAGGGCGCGGGTCTTGTAAAAGCGCGCCGCCCAGAGCCATTTATCGAGCCGGACCGCCTCGGCGCTGTCATTGCTATTGGCCATGGATACTCCTGTCATAATTGAAAAAGGGGATGAGCTCACAACTCGGGGATAAACCCCTTGTCCAAGCCGCCAATACAGGGTTAAACAGTGGAGCGCTTCACACCCTTTCCAGGCGCGCAAAGGTAGCATAATCGTACAATTTTCGCCAACCAACCCCCTGTTATGGTCTTGTTGCAAACAAGAGTGTGGGTTAGCATGGCGAAGGTTTCATTCACTATTATAATCAGAACAGAGACCTGATTAGAGGGTCCGGAAAATATGGATTTATTGGATAAGATTATCGCCAAGACGGGCAGCATACCGCAAAAACCCGCCAGCACTGCCGTGTTTTGGCTATTGTTGCTATTGGTTCTGTATTTGACGGCACAGATTAGTTGGAAACTAATCCCGACAGGAAAACCGACTGCCAACTGGACACCAACCCCGGTGTCAGGTCCCCAATCACAGAATATCGACATCAGCGGTATCAATGGTTTGGCGCTGTTCGGCAAGAAAAACGCCAGCAGCACCAAGCCTAAAGAAGTTGCAACTGAAATGATCACAGATGCCCCCAAAACGTCACTGTCGATTCTGTTAACCGGGGTGGTGGCGTCCAGCGCCGAGCAGAAAGGCCTGGCGATTATCGAATCTCAAGGCAGTCAGGAAACCTACAGCCTGGGCGATAAGATCAAGGGCACCTCGGCATCGCTGAAAGAGGTGTATGCCGACCGTATCATTATTACCAATGCCGGTCGTTACGAGACTCTGATGCTCGACGGCCTGCAATATACTACTCAGTCTCAAGCCAATGCTCAGTTGCAGCAAGCCCGCAGCGGTGGTGACGTGACCAAGGTTGACCGTCGTGATGCCGACATTGGCCGCGAGTTGGTGGCTTCCCGCGATGAGTTGCTGGCCGATCCCAGCAAAATTACCGATTACCTGGCAATTTCACCGGTTCAAAAAGATGGTGAAGTGCAAGGGTACAGACTCAATCCGGGCAAAGATGCCGGGTTATTCAAGGATGCCGGGTTCCAGCCCAATGACCTGGCAAAATCCATCAATGGTTATGATTTAACTGATATGAGTCAGGCGCTGGAGGTGATGGGCCAGTTGCCGGAGCTGACCGAAGTCTCTGTGATGGTAGAGCGCGAGGGTCAGTTGGTTGAAATCATGTTTAGTTTGCCGCAATAAAGCAGGTTTAGAGGAAAGCACAATAATGAACAATAAACGGATTCGAACCAAGCTTATCGCTGGTCTGGTAGCTACCGCGGCCTTGCTGACCCAGCCAAGCGCTTGGTCTGAGCAATATGCGGCAAACTTTAAAGGCACCGATATTCAGGAGTTTATCAACATAGTTGGTAAAAACCTCAACAAAACCATCATTGTCGATCCCACTATTCGCGGCAAAATAAACGTCCGCAGCTATGACATGCTCAATGATGAGCAGTATTACCAATTTTTCCTCAACGTGCTGCAGGTCTACGGTTATGCCGTGGTCGAGCTGGAAAACAATGTTATCAAGGTAATTAAAGACAAAGACGCCAAAACCTCTTCCATTCGGGTTGCCGATGACAATACCCCGGGACTTGGCGATGAGATGGTGACCCGCATAGTGGCGCTGTACAACACAGAAGCCAAACAGCTGGCGCCTTTGCTGCGTCAGCTCAATGACAACGCCGGTGGCGGCAACGTAGTCAACTATGATCCTTCCAATGTGTTGATGATCACCGGCCGCGCCAATGTGGTCAATAAGCTGGTGGAGATTGTGCGCCGGGTAGACAAGCAGGGTGACACCGAAGTTCAGGTAGTACCCTTGGAATACGCCTCTGCCGGTGAGATGGTGCGGATCATAGATACCCTCTATCGTGCCAGTGCCAACCAGGCACAGCTACCGGGCCAAGCACCCAAGGTGGTGGCCGATGAACGGATCAACGCCGTGGTGGTCAGTGGCGATGAACGCAGCCGTCAACGGGTAGTGGAGCTTATTCATCGCCTCGATGCCGAGCAGGCCAGCACAGGCAATACCAAGGTGCGCTATTTACGTTATGCCAAGGCCGAAGACCTGGTAGAAGTGCTGACCGGCTTTGCCCAAAAGCTGGAAGCTAAAGATGGTGCAGCACCGGCGCCAGGCAGCGCCGGCGGTAAACGCCGCAATGAAATCAATATCATGGCCCATGAAGACACCAATGCCCTGGTGATCAGCGCCGAGCCGGATCAGATGCGCACCCTGGAGAGTGTGATCAACCAGTTGGATATCCGCCGCGCCCAGGTACTGGTGGAGGCCATCATAGTCGAGGTGGCCGAAGGGGATGATGTGGGCTTCGGCATTCAGTGGGCCACCGAGGCCGGCGGCGGTACTCAGTTCAACAACCTGGGCCCCACCATAGGTGAAATTGGTGCGGGTATCTGGAATGCGCAGGACACCAAAGCCTCCCAGACCTGTACCGGTTCGGGTGACACCATGACCTGTACCGATAACCCTGACACCAAGGGCGATATCACCCTGTTGGCCCAAGCGCTCGGTAAGGTAAACGGCATGGCCTGGGGTGTGACCATGGGCGACTTTGGCGCTCTGGTACAAGCTGTGTCCAGCGATACCAACTCCAACGTATTGGCGACCCCTTCTATTACCACCCTGGACAACCAGGAAGCCTCATTCATCGTCGGTGACGAAGTGCCTATCCTCACCGGTGCGCAAAACTCCAGCAATGGCAACAGTAACCCATTCCAAACCGTTGAACGTAAGGAAGTCGGGGTCAAGCTCAAGGTGGTGCCACAGATCAATGAAGGCAACGCGGTTAAACTCACCATTGAACAGGAAGTATCCGGCATCAACGGCAAGACCAATGTGGACGTGACCTTTGCCACCCGCCGCCTGACGACTACCGTAATGGCCGACTCTGGCCAAATCGTGGTGCTGGGGGGGCTAATTAATGAAGAGGTACAGGAAAGCGTACAGAAGGTGCCTTTCCTTGGCGATATCCCGATTTTAGGGCATCTGTTCAAGTCATCCAGCAGCGGCAAGAAGAAAAAGAACCTGATGGTGTTTATCAAACCGACCATCATCCGTGACGGTGTCACCATGGAAGGCATTGCCGGCCGTAAATACAACTACTTCCGTGCCCTGCAGCTGGAACAGCAGGAACGTGGTATTAACCTGATGCCTAGGACTGATGTGCCCATGTTGGAAGAGTGGAGCCAGGAAGAATATCTGCCACCCGAAGTCAATGAAATCCTCGATCGTTACAAGCAGGGTAAGGGACTGGATACCAAGATGCGTAAGACGGACTCCACCTTGAAAACGCTGGATGAAAACAAGCAGGGCGAAGAAGATGAGTGAAGTCCAGCCGCCAACAGACGATCTGGCTCAGGTTTCCAGTGAACTGGCGTTGGTCGCCGAGTCCGAGAGTGACGAACTGTTTCATTCAAACAGTCGTGAGCGACTGCCATTTGCCTTTGCTCACAGATACAGCCTGGTGCTCAGCAAGAACCAAGAGGAACAATTAACCCTCTATTACACCCAGGCAACGCCCTTGTCTGTGCTGTTTGAGGTGCGCCGCTACGCCGGTCAGGAACTGCCACTGCACAAACTGGAAGCCAATGAGTTTGAGCGCTACCTGACTCAGGCCTATCAGAGTAACTCTTCCGAGGCGCAGCAGTTAATGGAAGACATAGGCAATGAGATGGATCTCTTTACCCTGGCAGAAGAGATGCCGCAGACCGAAGATCTGCTAGAAGGGGAAGATGATGCGCCCATCATCAAACTGATCAACGCGCTATTGTCTGAAGCCATCAAAGAGGAAGCTTCGGATATTCATATTGAAACCTATGAAAAGCAGCTGGTGGTGCGTTTCCGGGTTGATGGCGTGCTCAAGGAAGTGCTCAAGCCGAACCGTAAGCTTTCATCACTCCTGGTATCGCGGATCAAGGTCATGGCCCGTTTGGATATCGCTGAAAAGCGGGTGCCGCAGGATGGCCGGATCTCACTGCGTATTGGTGGCCGCGCTGTGGATGTGCGGGTATCGACCATGCCATCGAGCCACGGCGAGCGGGTCGTACTACGTTTACTGGATAAGAACGCCGGCAATCTGGACTTGGCACAGCTGGGAATGAAAGACAGCATTCGCCACCAGTTCGATGAGCTGATCCGTAAACCTCACGGCATTATTTTGGTGACCGGCCCCACGGGATCGGGTAAGAGTACTACCCTCTATGCCGGTCTGACCGAAATCAATCACAACGACATCAACATACTCACAGTTGAAGATCCGATTGAATACGAGCTGGAAGGCATAGGCCAGACCCAGGTCAACACCAAGGTGGACATGACCTTCGCCCGTGGATTGCGGGCCATTCTGCGTCAGGATCCTGATGTGGTGATGATAGGGGAAATCCGTGACCTTGAAACTGCTCAGATTGCGGTGCAGGCCTCACTCACCGGCCACCTGGTGATCTCTACCTTGCACACCAACACGGCTTCCGGTGCCATTACCCGTTTGCAAGACATGGGCGTAGAACCTTTCCTGGTGTCCTCCAGTCTGCTTGGAGTGCTGGCCCAACGCCTGGTGCGGACTCTATGTAACGAATGTAAGGAAGCCCATGCCCCGGATGCCCGCGAACGTGAGCTCTTGGGAATAGGTGATGAAGAAGCGTTGATCTATCGCGCCAAGGGCTGCAAAAGCTGTGGCCATAACGGCTATCGTGGCCGTACCGGGATCCATGAACTGCTGCTGGTGGACGACAATGTCCGCGAACTCATTCACGGCGGCCGTGGCGAACTGGCGATTGAAAAATACATTCGTCAGCACAGCCCCAGCATTCGCCATGATGGCATGGTCAAGGTGCTGGCGGGGATCACTACCCTGGAAGAAGTGCTGCGCGTGACCCGCGAGGAGTAATTCATGGCGGCATTCGAGTATAAGGCGCTCAATCAAGCCGGAAAGCAGGTCAAAGGGGTTATCGAAGCCGATACCGCCAGACTGGCCCGCAGTCAACTGCGTGAACAGAAGCTGATGCCGCTGGATATCGCCCCGGTCACCGAAAAAGAAGCCAAGGCCAGCAGTGGCAGTTGGTTCGCGCGGCGCAAGAAGATCTCCGTGGCCGAACTGGCGCTGATCACCCGCCAGATAGCGACCCTGGTTGCTGCCGGTTTGCCGGTGGAAGAGGCCCTCAAGGCCGTGGGCCAACAATGTGAGAAAGACCGTCTCGCCTCCATGGTGATGGCTGTACGCTCGCGGGTGGTGGAAGGCTACTCGCTGGCCGACTCCATGGCCGAGTTTCCCCACGTGTTTGATGATCTCTACCGCGCCATGGTGGCCTCGGGCGAAAAATCCGGTCATCTGGAAATCGTACTCAATCGTCTGGCAGACTACACAGAGCGGCGCCAACAACTCAAGACCAAGCTGACCCAGGCGATGATCTACCCCATAGTGCTGACCACAGTGGCTATCGGCGTTATCGCCGTGCTGCTGACGGCAGTAGTGCCCAAAGTGGTTGGTCAATTTGAACATATGGGCCAGGAGTTACCCGGTACCACCCAGTTTTTGATTGCCGCCTCTGACTTTGTTCAGCATTACGGCTTGTTCGTCCTGGGCGCCATAGTATTGCTGGCACTGCTGTTTCAGAAGATGCTCACCAAGCCCGCCTTCAAACTCAAGTATCACAAGCTGTTGCTGCGTTTGCCTGTGGTGGGCAAGGTCAGCAAGGGGTTGAATACGTCACGCTTTGCCCGAACCTTGAGCATCCTCAGTGCCAGTTCAGTGCCCCTGCTCGATGGCATGCGAATCGCCAGTGAGGTCTTGCTGAATGTACGGGTGCGTCAGGCGGTGGAAGAGGCCACGGCCAGAGTGCGTGAGGGAACCAGTCTGGGGGCAGCACTGACAAATACCAAGCTGTTCCCGCCCATGATGTTGTATATGATAGCCTCGGGTGAGAAGAGTGGTGAGCTGGAGCAGATGCTCGAGCGCGCCGCAGATAACCAGGACAGGGAGTTTGAGTCCAACGTCAATATCGCCTTGGGGGTGTTTGAACCCCTGTTGGTGGTGAGTATGGCCGGGATAGTGTTGTTTATTGTTCTGGCGATTTTGCAACCGATATTGGCGCTCAACAATATGATTAGTGGCTGAGTCTCATTTCACCGCAGCCATTTGAGATTTTTTAGGAGGAAGTAAGTTAATGCAAAGCAACAACAGACAGAAAGGTTTTACCCTGCTGGAAGTGATGGTGGTGATAGTGATCCTGGGGATCCTGGCCTCCATGGTGGTGCCCAACCTGATGGGTAACAAGGACAAGGCCGACCAACAAAAGGCGGTATCTGACATAGTCGCACTGGAAAACCAGCTGGACATGTACAAGTTGGACAACAGCGTGTACCCCACAACCGAACAGGGGCTGGAAGCTCTGGTCCAGAAACCGACCATTTCACCTGAGCCTCGTAACTACCGCGACGGCGGTTATGTTAAGCGTCTGCCTATGGACCCCTGGGGGAATCCGTATCTGCTGATGAGCCCAGGCGAACACGGCAAGATAGACGTCTTCAGCTCAGGTCCTGACGGACAGCCCGGCACAGAAGACGATATAGGCAACTGGAATCTGCAAGACTTCCAATAAGATGCAAATCAGGCGCTCACTGGGTTTTACCCTGCTGGAAGTGATGCTGGTTGTGCTGCTGATGGGGCTGGCAGCTACGGCTGTGACCATGACAATGGGGGACAGCGGCCCCAAGCAACAGTTAACCCGTGAGGCGCAGAGATTTATGGCGGCCACAGAGACAGTGCTGGATGAAACTGTACTCAGTGGCCAGTTTATCGGAGTGGTGGTGGACAAGGATAAGTACCACTTCGTGCTGTTTAAAGAAAACAAATGGCAACCGCTGGAGCAGGACAGACTGCTGGCCGAAAAGCAGTTGCCGGAAGGCATTACGCTGTCGGTCGAGCTCGAAGGCTTACCTTTGGTGCAGGAAGATGAAGAGCAGGATTCCTGGTTCGACGAGCCCTTTATCGAGGAATCGGACGCGGACAAAAAGAAGTTTCCCGAGCCGCAGATCATGCTGCTGCCAAGTGGCGAAATGACCGCTTTCGAGCTGAGCTTTATCGCCAGCGACAGCCTGGGTGAAACCGTCGAGGTGCTGGTCAGTGGTGATAGCCTGGGGCGCCTCAAGCTGGGGAGGTTCGATGATTTCGAATAAACTTGCCCGGCAAAGGGGGATGACGCTGCTGGAGGTGATAGTCGCCCTGGCGGTATTTGCCATTGCTGCGGTGGCCATTACCAAGAGCATAGGCGATCAGATTGCCAATATGCCGATTCTGGAACAGCGCACCCTGGCACAGTGGGTGGCAGATAACCAGATGGTGGATGCCAGGTTGGAAAAGGGCTTTCCTGCTCTTGGACGTAAAGATGGTCGCAGCGAACTGGCCGGCCAAACCTGGTATTGGCGCAAAGAGGTGGTCAAGACCACAGATGATAATTTTCGAATGATCCGGATCAGCGTCAGCGATGATGACAAATTCGAGCGGATCATCGCTCAGGTGAACTCTTATGTACTCAAGCAGGAATAGCGGCTTTACCCTGCTGGAGATGCTGATCGCCATAGCGATCTTCGCCATGTTGGGCCTGGCAGCTAATGCCGTATTACAAACTGTGCTGAAGAACGACGAGGTGACCCGCGATTTTTCACAGCAACTCAAATACCTGCAGCAGGGCTTTGGGGTGTTGGAGCGGGATCTGGGGCAGATGGTGGCCCGTACTCCCAGGCTACTGGAAGGCGGCCGTGGCAGCACAGTATTTCAAACCGGGACCGATATTCTGGACTCTGAATCCGAGGCGCTGGTGTTTTTCCGTCTCGGTTGGCTCAACCCGGGAGGCTTGCTGCCACGAGGCAGCCTGCAGTCTGTGGCCTATGTGGTGCAGGAAGGCCGGCTCGAGCGTTGGTACTATCCTTACCCCGAGCCGGAATTCGGCGCCGAGCCGATTAAAACCGTATTGATGGATAAGGTGTTATCGGTCAAATACGCGTTTTTTGTCGAGGACAAGTGGCAACGCAAGGTTGAGGCCAGCAAGTTACCCAAGGCGATCGCCATAGAGATAGAGACAGAGGACAGAGGCGTTATCAGCCGCAAATTCCTGTTGCCGATTGGAGCCCCGGCAGCCGACAAACAGAATGATAATAGTGGCGACACTAACAAAGGGGATAACAACAGCAGCACTAATACCGATGGCAATCAGCAGGAGTCGGACGGCCAAGAGGGTAATGACTCAGGCCAAGGTAAAGAGGAACTCTGATGAAAGGCAAACAAAGAGGGGTTGCT
Organism: Shewanella sp. BJSY2023SW007; assembly: GCF_047314525.1. Taxonomy (NCBI): domain Bacteria; kingdom Pseudomonadati; phylum Pseudomonadota; class Gammaproteobacteria; order Alteromonadales; family Shewanellaceae; genus Shewanella; species Shewanella sp. BJSY2023SW007. Next base: position 67,201 of record NZ_JBKORL010000078.1, read on the forward strand.
CTGATAGTGGTGCTGCTGATAGTGGCGATTGTGGCCGTGCTGGCGACCAGTATTACCGGGCGCAACCAGTTGTCGGTGCGCAGAACCTTGAATCTGGCGCAGTATGACCAAGCTTACTGGTATGCCATTTCGGCCGAAGAGTTGGCGCGCAAGGTATTAAAACAAGATCTGGATGACTCGGAAGGTCGGGTACATTTGCAACAATACTGGGCACTGGCAGATGTCATTCTCCCGGCAGAAAATGGCGAAATCGGCGGCACCATTTCCGATCTTCGCAGCTGTTTTAACCTCAACGCCTTGAGTGTCAGCAGCAAAGAGGCGGCTGATGGCCAACCGCAAAAGATGTCGCTGGCCGCCAGACAGTTCAAAGGATTACTGGAGTCCTTGGGGATGGATGAATTCGGTGCCGAACGTCTGACCCATACGCTGAAAGATTATCTGGATGAGGATTCGATAGCCTCACCCTTTGGCGCCGAAGATGCTGAGTATGAAGCGCGAGTTGTCCCTTACCGGGCGGCCAACACGCTAATGAGTCACAGCAGTGAACTCAGGGCCGTGTTTGGCTTTAACCAAGAGACTTATCGCATTTTAAAGCCCTATGTTTGCGCCATACCGGGAAATGACCGACAGTTGTTGAACGTCAATACCATCAAGGTTGAGCAGGCTGCACTGCTGGCCGGCATGCTGGAAAACCAGATCTCGGTAGGCGAGGCAGAAAGCATTATTAACCAGCGCCCAGCGGGGGGCTTCGACAAAATAGAAGATTTCTGGGCGCTGGGTTCTTTAACCTCGATTGCCAGTAAGAATGATCAGCTCAAGTCCAGTTTTGTGGTCAACAGTAAGTTTTTTAAGCTGGAGGCCAAGGCCAGGGTGGATGATGCCCTGTTCCGATTGGAAAGTATGCTGCATATAGTGGGTGGGAATCGGCTCGAAGTGTTGACCCGGCAATATGGCGGACAAGAATAACAGGACAAGCCCCTAAGCCTCCAAGGCCAGGGATTGTGGAGAATAATAGTGAGTGAACGCTTATTTATCCGTTTAGGCAAGAACCTGGGCTCGCCCTGCGCCTGGGTCGTATGGTCTGAGCAGGAACAGGAGATTATTGCCTCGGGAGAGCTGGTTGATGCGCGGTCGCTGGCAACCCTGACGCAACGAGCCGGGAATCGCCCGGTCGATGTGTTAGTGCCGGCCAGTGCCATTCAGCTTACTTCGGTCGAACTACCGGAGAAGGGCCAACGCCAGGCTCTCAAGGCGTTGCCTTTTCTGCTTGAAGATACCCTGGCCCAGAATGTTGATGAGCTGCACTTCGTCGTTGGCCCCCGCAGTGGCGAGAGCCTAAGTGTGGCTGTGGTTGCCCATGAACAGATGCAAAACTGGATCTCCTGGCTGAACGAGGCCGGGCTCAAGGTACGTAAAATGGTACCGGATTGTCTGGCTCTGGAGCGGGAAGACTGTGATTGGGCCTTGATGGCCTATGAAGATCAGCTGTTGCTGCGTACCGGCGAAGGCATGGGTATGAGCATGCCCAAGGAGTGGCTGCAACCCTTACTGCCTGGGTTGCTCGAAGAGCAGCAAACGGCACCGAGCCTGGCCTGCTATACCGAATTTCAATGGCCAGAGCTGGAGTGTCGGCAGATGCCGCTGGAGATGCCCATGCTGGTGTTGGCCAAGGGGCTACTCAAGTCACCTATCAATCTGCTGTCCGGCCCCTATGTCCCCAAGCGTGAATACAGTAAGCATCTGCTGCTATGGAAACGGGTGGCTGTTGTCGCCGCCATAGCTCTGCTGCTTGGCCTGATTAACAAGGGGCTTAACATACATCAGATGCAGGCCGAAGCCGATGAGCTGAAGGCGCAGAGCGAAAACATTTATCGTCAGGTGGTTCCCGGCAGTTCGCGGATAGTCAATCTGCGCTCGCAGCTGGAATCTCAGCTCAGAACCCTGCAGGGCAGTGGTTCGGGTGGTGAATTTTTTGCCATGCTGGATGGACTGGAAGGCGCTTTCAAACAAGTGCCGGATCTCAAGCCCAATAGCCTGAGATTTGATGCCGGGCGCAATGAAATCCGTATGCAGGTGACGGCCAAGAGCTACGCCCAGATAGAACAGTTCAAAGAGCTGGCCGGGCGTCAATTCCATCTCGAGGGTGGGGCAATGAACAGTACTGAAAATGCGGTCACCAGTACTCTGACCCTGAGGAGCAAATAAATGGAAAATTTGCGTAACTGGTGGGAATCACTGGCGCAGCGGGAGCAGCAATTGGTCGCGGCCATGGCAGTGATAGTCGCTGTCGGGATCCTTTATTGGGGGATCTGGACACCGATAAGCAATGCCGAGCAGAAGGCACAGAGTAACCTCAATGCTCAGACCCAGATGCTCAGCTTTGTGAAACAGACAGCCAATAAAATTGCCGGTATCAAACAAAGCGGCGACAGACCGGCTCTCAAGGGGAGTCTCAGCACTGTGGTGACCCAGAGTGCCGCCAGCTATGACTTAGAGATCACCCGCATGGCACCACAGGGGAAACAGATCCAGATCTGGATGGATGAAGTGCCCTTCGATAGCCTGATCTCCTATCTTGGGGATCTGGTACAGAAACAGGGCTTGTCGCTGGACAGCCTGGATCTGGCCGAAGGTGATAGCCCTGGCATGGTGAAAGTCAGACGAATCCAGTTATCTCAGTCGTAAGGTGTAGTCTTGAAACTGATTAGTAAAATAATACTCTGTGTGCTGATCTACCTGGCATTTATGCTGGCACTCTTTCCTGCAAGGTTAGCGGTTTCGCTGGCACCTCTGCCAAGTAATCTGCAACTCGGTGGCGTCAGCGGTACTATCTGGAGCGGCAGTATTGATGTCATTAAGCTGCAACAACGTCAGCTGGAACAGCTGAGCTGGGATCTCAGTCCCTGGGCGCTGCTGACCGGCAAAGCCAAACTGGACTTCCAGCTGGGCAGTCGCGCCAGTGCTGTCAGTGCCAAGGGGCAACTCACCTTAGCTGCCGGCGGTATCAGCGCCGAGAAGCTGCGTTTTGAAGCACCGGCAGAATTTCTCTTGGCTGGCAGTCGTCTGCCATTTCGCACCCAGGTAAGCGGTGAAGTCTCAGTGTTACTGGACACTCTGGCGCAAGGCCAGCCTTGGTGTGAGGCGCTCAGCGGCAAAGTATTTCTCAATCGGGTCGGCATCAAGAACCAGTTTGGCCAATATCCCTTGGGAGACATAGAACTCGGCCTGCAGTGTGTTGCCGGTCAGGTGCAACTGGCGACCGATGAAGAGAAAAACGCCATAGGCGTGGCCGGCACCTTGCTGCTCAAGACCAATGAACAACTTGAGGTCAAGGCCCGCATTCGTGAGACTCAGGCTCAGTCTGAAGATCTGAAAAAAGCTTTGCCATTTCTGGGCAAGCGTGATCCCCAAGGATATTTCCCCATCAATTACAACGGCAAAATCCCAGGTCTTTAAATAAGCAGGCAGCCGGGTTTCTCTCGGCTGCCATTTGTTCAATTTGAGCTTTCCCGTTTAAAACCCTGCGGAAACCCGCCAGCGCTTGTATCCAAGTCGACTAATCTGAAAATTCCCACCGCCCAGACAAACTCTGCAGCTCTGTTATTTCGTGTGAATTGGTATAACATTGTAGCCTGAGTCACATTTTCAGTTTGTCAGCGTCAGAGGCCTCTATGACAGAGCGGCAGAAGAAGCCGGAAATATTACACACCGAAGTTGTTGCCCGCAGTCGTCTGTTTCAAATAGAACAGGTACATCTGCGTTTCTCCAATCAAGAGGAACGTCACTACGAGCGGATGAAAGGCGCCAGCCGCGGCGCCGTGATGGTGGTGCCGGTTCTCAATGGTGAATGGTTACTGCTGGGCAGCGAGTATGCCGCGGGTACCCATAACTATGAGCTGGGCTTTCCCAAGGGACTAATCGACCCGGGTGAAACCGCCGCCGAAGCCGCCAACCGTGAACTGCAGGAAGAGATAGGCTATGGTGCCCGTAAACTGACCAAGCTAAAGGAGTTGAGTCTGGCTCCCGGGTATTTCGCCAGTAAGATGCAAATTTTCCTGGCCGAAGATCTCTATGAGAGTCGCCTGGAAGGCGATGAACCTGAACCGATAGAGCTGGTTCCCTGGCCGCTGGCGCGCTGGCAAGAACTGCTGGACATGAATGATTTTTCAGAAGGACGCAGCGTCAGCGCCTTGTTTTTGGCGATGAAACAGCTGAGACTGACAGAATCCCCCTAAAAATGGCCGTAGCGGCCACTGACTTTTGCTTATCCGATGGAAAGCGTTTGGAGTAGTTATGAAGCCAGAAGAGTTGATAGATCATGTTATCGCCATTGCAATGGAAGCGGGGCAGAAAATTCGCCAGATCTACCAACAAGGCAGTTTCAGCAAGGAAACCAAGGAAGATAACACCCCTGTCACTTCGGCCGATATCGCGGCCCACAATATCATCTGCAGCAGCCTGCAGGCATTGACACCGGATATCCCGGTATTGTCTGAGGAAGCCGCAGATATTCCCCTTTCTGAACGCAGCCAGTGGCGCCGCTACTGGTTGGTGGATCCCTTGGATGGCACCGGAGAATTTATTGCCGGCAGCGGCGATTTCTCGGTGATTATCGCCTTGGTTGAGCACAACCGTCCTATTATGGGGGTAGTTTATGCGCCCATGACCGAGGTGTGCTACTACGCCATCGCGGGACTCGGCGCTTATAAGCGCACTTCCCTGGCGGAGCTGCGAATTCACAGCAAGCTGTTACCGAAAGAGCAAAATAACGCCCTGCGCCTGGCAGTCAGCCGCCGTCAGGATCCGCAGTCCGTGCTCAAGCTATTCAACCAACCCAAACATTGTGAGCTTGTAGCACTCGGTGGCGCTGCGCTCAAGAGCTGCCTGGTAGCCGAAGGCAGAGCGGATTGTTATGTACGTGTAGGCCCCACTGGCGAGTGGGATACGGGCGCGGCGCAGATCATCATAGAAGAAGCCGGTGGCCAGTTGATGGATACTGAGCTGCAACCCTTGACCTACAACGAGCGTGAATCCTTGGAAAACCCTAACTTTATCGTGGTCGGTTCCCCGAACCTCGAATGGGACAAGATACTGACCGGAGATTAATCTAATGCAGATAAGACCAATATTCAGAGCCGATCTGGATGCCGTATTGGCCTTAGAGCTGGCAACCTTCGGTGAGCATTGCTACCCGGACTTCTTTTTCCGTCAGGCATTGGATGCTTGGTCCAGTGGTTTTCTGGGGAGCTTTGTCGACGGTCAGCTGGTAGGTTACCTGCTGCGGGTGAGCAGCGAAAAGCCTGGACAGCACTGGCTGTTGTCGCTGGCTGTATCTCCGACGAAACAAGGCCAAGGGATAGGCAAGCACTTGCTCAGTGCTTGTCTGGATGATTGCCGCCACTGTGTCGATGAACTGTTATTAACGGTAGCGCCGGATAATTCGGCCCGCCATCTCTATAGCCGTATGGGGTTTGAAAACCTGGGGCTGGAAGCCGACTATTTTGGTGTTGGTGAACACAGACTGCTGATGCGCTGGCAAAGATAACCCCCTTGTTCCAGACCAATGCCTCTCTTTACTGCAGATAAAAACACCGAGTGTTTTGCTTAATCGCGCCCCTCCATCAAGCCTGTCGATCGCTAGTCCAGCTTCACTTCAGATATAAAAAAACCGCTGCAAGCAGCGGTTTTTCCAGCTCAAAATGATTAGCCCTTTGGATAAGGATGCGCTACACCCTTGTGGCAATCCACGCAGGTCTTTCTGCTTTCAGGATCTTTCTTAAAGTTCATGCTGTGCATTCTAACAGCCATCTTCTTCATGGTTTCAGGCTGGTTCTCATAGATGCGGGTGTGACAATGCTGACAGTTGGCAGAGTCATTGGCACGGAAGTAGTTCAGTGCTTTATCAGCCTGTTCTTTACGGTTAGCGTCCAACCACTCCTGAGTGTTGAAGCCATCGATAGTCAGGAAGCCGTAGAGATCCTTGGAAACAATGATCTTCTTCACCAGATAGTCAACCGGGCCGTGAGGCAAGTGACAGTCTTGACACTGAACAGTAACGCCGGCACTACCACCACCGTGGGCAGAAGCCAGTACTTCATCTTTCAGTGAGTGGTTGCTGTGGCAGGTCATACAGAACGCATCTGTACTGGTTGCATGCAGCGTCTGCTGGGTAGCGAAGTAGCCAACAACACCTATCACTATGCCGACGACCAGTAGCGACAGGATGGAATACTTTGCGCTGGGTTTAAAAATTGCACGCCAGTTCATCACTCTTCTCCAAAATAAAATTCTTATATCTATATTGAGCTATTCGTTGTTCTGAAATTTGATTATAAACCAGTTTTCTTTCATTAATCTGACCCGAAAAGTGCAAAATGAGACTTAGCTCTAACTCTCAAGGCCTATTGACGACTGAATTTTAAGTTAATGCCATATATGCACTTTTCCTAAACTTAAAGCATGGCACCCGCTTAATCAAGCATAGTCAATCGAATAATTAACATACAACTAATTCTCGAAACAATAAATGTGATCCAAGCGACGCTAAAGATGTAATGAACAATTTTATTTTGGACAAGACGAAACTATTTAATCAAGATGTCTGTCTATTGAGGTAAGCACAGACTGTGTGCTTCACCAGAACCCAAGGATAACGATGAGAAGCTTGCTGCTGATACTGACACTGATAATGATGCTGGGACAGGCCATGATGCCTGCAGCCGCGTCTGTTTCTGTGTCTGAACATCAGCCAATGGCAGCCATGGACTCATCTGCATCCACCAGCATGGCCATGGATATGGATTGCTGCCAAGGTCAGCAACATTGCCCAGACTGCGATCTGGGTATGGATTGCGGCACCATGGGCAACTGTGCCAGCCACTGCACACCTGGAATAAGCCTGCTTACCGCCGGCCATCCTTTGTTGGTGACAGGAAGCCAGCAGATAGCCCTGCCGAGCTGGAGCTTGCAAACCGCTATACTCTCGCAGCAAACACCCCCTCCCAATTCAACACAGATGTAACTCTGGCCTTACGGCCGCAAAGCTTTAGTTAATGTTTTTACATCTGAATATTTTTGGGAGTTCCCACTATGTCTGCATACAAAATTTCTGCATCTCGTTTTAGCGCCGCCCTGTTAATGTTTGCCAGCCTGTTTATGGCTTCAGGCAGTTTCGCAGCCGAGTTAAACCTGCCGGATAATCTGGTGATCAAGGCTATTGATGGCCAAGCTGTATCCAACTTTGACCGCCACCAGTTATCCGCCGGAAAACATATTGTCGAACTCAAATACCGGGACATTTTTGCCGTCAATGCCGATGACTCGGGCTCTTGGGTTAAATCCGGCCCCCTTTATCTGACACTGACTGTCGCCGAACAACAAAGTCTGCAACTGCAGTTACCGACTCTGGATACCGAAGCTGAAGCTAACGCCTTTATTCGCAGTCCAATGTTGAAAGTTGTGGATGAAGCGGGCCAGGCAGTTCCGGCCGAGATAATGACCCATGGAGATCTAATGGCCGACTGGTTGGCACAGCTGCGCCGCTGAGTTTTCAGAGTGGAATGAGACAGAGGCTCTACCATGCTGCTAACAATGATTGCCGGAAAAAGTGTAGCAATGTCATCACACTTCTTCAGATGTGAGTCATATCAAGGCAAGCTTTTGAAAGCATGGTAGACTATTGGGGTCCATTCTCTCTGGAGTTCAAGCTCAAGATGCTATCGGTTCGCCGCCACATCCTGGTTCTGTTTACCATGTTCGCATTGCTCGGGCAGGGTATGCTAACCAATGGACACTGGATGGTGCCAACAGCTGAAGCGCATTCCGGAAAAATGGATTCCACGGCACACTCAATGGCTGCCACCATGGATTGTCACACTCAACAGACAAACGCCAGTCACTGCTGCGATGACTCGCAAATTGATACAGTGCTTCCCGACACTGTGAGTCATTGTTGTGAAGGCAAAGGATTCTGCAAGAGCGACTGTAACCATTGCCTGGTGATATCTGTAGCGGGTACCCTCATCGCCGTCGGTTCCTGGCCGGTGATGTCTCTGCCCGAAGCCGCCGTGGCCACGCCTATGCCTCATTTCCACTCTGTTTCTATCGGCCAGACAATCAAGCCACCCATAGTTTGATATCCAAGGCACACTTGTGCCCAAAATCTGCCAATAAATACGAATTTTTAATGGGATAAGCGCCAAGAGTGCACAGTTGCACCTGGCCAAAGCGTATCCCAAACGGAGTGAATCAATGAAAACCTTTATCAGCGTCCTGATTATTGCCCTATTGTCTGTCACCCTGGCCCGTGCCAGCTTCGCAAACGACCGTGAACATCACCACGGCCAGCAACAAGCCGCGGTAACTGCCGAATATAGCTGCCCCATGCACCCTGAAGTGACAGGTAACAAAGGGGATTCCTGTCCCAAATGCGGCATGTTTCTGGAAAAACCGCAACAAGCCGGCTATCACTGTCCCATGCACCCTGAAGTGACAGGAAAGAAAGGTGACTCCTGCCCCAAGTGTGGTATGAATCTTGAGCCTGTAGCAGGCCAGAAACACCACCACCACTAATCAAGCTGTAGCTGGAGATGAGGCATATGAGCGATTCAAACCGTAAACGCCAACGACTGGCCTGTGCGCTTAGTCTGGTGTTGGCTGTCGGCCCGCAATGGAGTATGCAGGCAATGGCCCAGGGCAATCAGCCCCAAGGGCAGGAACAACACAAAGATCATCAACATGGGACGGCAAGCCAGGAGTATTACTGCCCCATGCATCCGGAAGTCACCAGCCATGAGCCGGGACGTTGCCCCAAGTGCAACATGTTTTTGGTCAAAGATGAGGCCACCGAAGCTTTGGCTGAACCAACACAGGCTCAGCAAAAAACCTATATCTGCCCCATGCATCCGGAAGTGACCAGTCACGAGCCAGGACGCTGCCCCAAATGCAATATGTTCCTGGTCGAAGAGGAAGAAGAGGAGCCAGGTTCCCATGCCGGTCATGCCGAAGCTACAGAAACCCAGGCTACAGAAGCCAAAGCCACGGAAAGCAAGGCTAATGACCATAGCCAGCACGCCATGCAGCAGAGCAAGCCCGCATTGGAGATCAAACCTGCACCTCTGGATCAGGGCAGCAACATCAAATATGTCTGCCCCATGCATTCGCATATCATCAGCGACGTGCCCGGCACCTGCCCCATCTGCGGCATGAACCTGGAAAAAGTCGAGATGGGCGGCCACTCGGAAACCGTTGAGATTGATGTCTCAGGGCAGATGCAGCAAGCCTTGGCTCTCAAAGTAGCCAAGGTGGAAAGAGACACGCTGTGGAAGTTCGTCAAAACTGTAGGCCAAATAGACTATGACGAGAGCCAGATCAGTCATATCCATGCCAGGGTCAACGGCTGGATTGAAAAGCTTAAAGTAGAGTCTGTCGGTGACAGGGTCGAGAAAGGCCAGTTGCTGTACGAGATCTACTCACCAGACCTGGTCAATGCCCAGGACGACTATCTGTTGGCCCAGGAGACGCTGAAACGCTCAGGCAACAGTGCCAACTACCAAGAGCTATTGCGTAAGGCCGGGCTACGCCTCGAACTGCTGGGCATGAACCAAGAGCAAATCAAACAGCTTGCCAGGACAGGCAAGACCCAATACCGGGTTCCTTTCTACGCCCGCGAAAGCGGCATAGTCAAACAACTTGAGGTACGTGACGGCATGTATATACAACCTCAGACCGAGGTCATGTCACTGGTCGACCTCTCCAAGGTCTGGGTCATCGCCGATGTGTTTGAAAACGAGCAAAGCTGGCTGGAAGTGGGACAGACCGCCGAGGTCAATATCCCCGCCATGGGACTCAAGGGCATAGAAGGCAAGATTGATTATATCTATCCCGAGCTGGATCCCATCACCCGAAGCCTGAGAGTCAGAGTGGTACTCAACAATGATCAAGCGATGGAGCTAAGGCCCAAGACCTTGGCCAAGGTTTCCCTCTATGGTGGCCCCAAACGCGATACTTTGGTGATCCCTCAGGAAGCCTTGATCCAAACAGGCAAAGAGAACCGGGTCATAGTCAAACAGGATGATGCCAGTTTCAGCGCCAGAAAGGTCACTGTCGGCATGTTGAGTCAGGGTAAAGCAGAGATCCTCGAAGGCCTGCATGAAGGCGAAAACGTGGTGATTTCCGGGCAATTCCTGCTGGATTCAGAGGCCAGTCTCAAGGGTAGCCTGATGCGCCTGAGCTCAGGCCACCAGCACTAGGAGGCAACATGCTGAAAAAAATCATTGAAGCCTCCATCAAACAAAGGGTGATGGTGCTGATTGTCACCCTGATGGTGACGGTTTGGGGGATTCAGGCGCTGCGTACCACGCCGCTCGACGCCCTGCCGGATCTGTCCGATGTGCAGGTCATCATCAAAACCGCCTATCCGGGACAGGCACCCAAGCTGGTAGAGGAACAGGTGACCTATCCCCTGTCCACCGCCATGCTGGCCGTGCCCGGGGCCAAGACGGTGCGCGGCTATTCCATGTTCGGTGACTCCTATGTCTATGTGATCTTTGAAGATGGCACCGACATCTATTGGGCCCGCTCCCGGGTATTGGAATACCTGAGCCAGATAAGCAGTCGTTTACCCGAAGGGGTGCAACCCTCACTGGGGCCCGATGCCTCCGGGGTCGGTTGGATCTATGAATATGCCCTGGTAGACCGCAGCGGTAATCTGGACCTTTCGCAACTCAAGAGTTTGCAGGACTGGTATTTGAAGCTGGAACTGCAGAGTGTTGCCGGGGTATCGGAAGTCGCCACAGTCGGTGGCATGGAACAGACCTATCAGATAGTGCTGGAGCCGGACAAGCTGGCGATTTACAAGCTGGATATCGCCTCGGTCAAGCAGGCGATTACCAAGGCCAACAACGAGGCCGGCGGCTCTGTGGTGGAGATGGCCGAAGCCGAGTACATGGTACGCGCCAAGGGCTATCGTCAAACACTGGCGGACTTTCGTGAAATCCCGCTGGGGATCACCAGCCCCTCAGGCACACCACTGCTGCTGAAAGACGTTGCCACCGTACGCAAGGGCCCGGCATCCCGCCGTGGCATAGCCGAGCTCGATGGTGAGGGCGAAGTCGTCGGTGGCATCATAGTCATGCGCTATGGGGAAAACGCCCTGGCGACTATCGAGGCGGTGAAAACCAAGCTGGAAGAACTCAAGGCGGGGCTCCCCGAAGGCGTGGAGATAGTTCCCACCTACGACAGATCGCAACTGATTGAAAATTCGGTCGACAACCTGCTGCACAAGGTGCTGGAAGAGATGGTGGTGGTGAGCATTGTTTGCTTGCTGTTTCTGCTGCATGCTCGCTCGACCCTGGTGGCCGTCATTACCTTGCCACTGTCGATACTGATCGCCTTTATTGTGATGAACAAGATGGGGGTCAACGCCAATATCATGAGTCTTGGCGGTATCGCCATCGCCATCGGGGCCGTGGTGGATGGTGCCATTGTGATGATCGAGAATATGCATAAACACCTCGAGCATTTCAAGCAAGACCACCAGCGCCAACCCGACACCAAAGAGCACTGGAAAATTGTCGCTGAGGCCTCCATTGAGGTTGGGCCGGCACTCTTCTTCTCCTTGCTGATCATAACCCTGAGTTTTGTGCCGGTATTTGCCCTCGAAGCCCAGGAAGGCAGGCTGTTCAGCCCGCTGGCCTATACCAAAACCTTTGCCATGGCGGCCGCGGCGGTGTTGTCGATCACCCTGGTGCCTATCCTGATGGGCTTCTTTATCCGCGGCAAGATACCCTCGGAAAGCAGCAACCCACTGAGCCGGGTGTTGATAGCCATCTACAAACCTATGCTCAATGCCGTGCTGCGCTTCCCCAAGCTGACCCTGCTGGCGGCTCTGGTGGCGCTGGCCAGTGCCTGGTATCCGGTGAGTCATATGGGTAGTGAATTTATGCCCGAGCTAGAGGAAGGCGATCTCCTGTACATGCCAACAGCCTTGCCGGGCATCAGTGCCAGCAAGGCCGCCGAAGTGCTGCAGCAAACCGACCGGCTGATCAAAACCGTTCCGGAAGTGGCGCGGGTGTTTGGCAAGGTTGGCCGCGCCGAAACCGCCACGGATCCTGCGCCATTGACCATGCTGGAAACCACCATAATGCTCAAACCCAAAGAGCAGTGGCGCGAAGGCATGGATCTCGACGGCATTATTGCCCAGCTGCAAAGTACGGTAAAAGTGCCCGGTCTTACCAACGCCTGGGTGCAGCCGATCAAGACCCGTATCGACATGCTGTCTACCGGTATCAAGACACCTGTGGGGATTAAGATCACCGGCGCCGATGTCAATCAACTGCAGGAGATAGGGGCCCAGATAGAAGCGATTCTATCGGCGCAGCCTCATACCAAGTCGGCCTATGCCGAGCGGGTGGGTGGCGGCCGCTACATAGACATCACGCCGAAACTCGAGGTGACCTCCAGATATGGCATGACCCTGAGCGATATTCAGGACGTAGTACGTTACGCAATAGGCGGCATGAATATCGGTGAGTCGGTTCAAGGTGCCGAGCGCTATCCCATCAACCTGCGCTATCCAAGAGAGTTGCGTGACAATATCGAAAAGCTCAGAGAGCTGCCGGTGATCACCAAGAGTGGCCACTATCTGCCGCTGCGCAATCTGGCCGACATCGAAATCACTGATGGCGCGCCTATGCTCAAGAGTGAGAATGGTCGTTTGATCTCCTGGGTATTTGTCGATATCGGCGGCACGTCCATCGGTGAGTATATCGAAGCGGTCAAGCCGGTATTGGAGCAGGAACTGGATCTGCCGGCCAGGTACAGCTACAGCTTTGCCGGCCAGTATGAATATATGCAGCGGGTCGATGCCAAACTGCAGCAAGTGATCCCCATGGCACTGGCGGTGATCTTCATTCTGCTGATGATGACCTTTGGCTCATCCATGCAGGCCAGCATCATTATGCTGTCACTGCCGTTCGCCTTGGTGGGCAGTACCTGGTTGCTGTATCTGCTGGACTACAACATGTCGGTCGCTGTAGCGGTGGGCATGATAGCCCTCGCCGGGGTCGCCGCCGAGTTTGGTGTGGTCATGCTGGTGTATCTCAACAATGCCATCAAGCACAAGCAGGACAGAGGCGAATACCACAGAGTGGAGGACCTCAAGGACGCCCTGATTGAAGGTGCGGTAATGCGGATCCGCCCCAAGGCGATGACAGTGGCGACCATCTTCTTCGGTCTGCTCCCTATTATGTGGGGCGCAGGTTCAGGCAACGATGTGATGCAGAAGATTGCCGCGCCCATGGTCGGTGGCATGGTTACCGCCCCTGTGCTGTCGCTCTTTGTTCTTCCGGCGCTCTATCTGCTGATCTACCGTCGTCATTTAAGCAAACCTAAGGCTGAATAAGCCAGTAGATGATTGCAAAAGCAAAAACGGCTGCCAATGCAGCCGTTTTTATTGGATTGATATCGGTTATGTTGAGGAACAATAAAGTTTGTACACTAATCAGTCGCTGTGGGCTGGTTTTCAGATGATGTACCTAGCTCGCCAGATGAAATACTCTGTTTTGATATTTCAATTTCCTTGAGAATTTTTTTAGCTTTAACTTTGGCAGCATTAACAACTTCGGGCTTCTCCTGTTGGAGAAGCTCTTCCAGCGTTCTTCCCATGGTACATCCCTCGCTCAAGATCAATTAGGAAAATCCTCCCCTTTAGGCTGGCAAACTTGAACACTTTCTTATTTGGTGATGGCTTACGTAAATTTCGGCGAGAGACTTAACTTCAACTTATTCGAAAAATATTTTTGTCAAACTATGGTTGTTTTTGTCAATGTATAGTTTCAGCGACATTTGGTTTCAGCCCCGAGTGCTATGGGCGACACAGATAGAGCGGCAACAAAGCCAGAAGCGGTCAGTTAAGATACAGGGCGGCTGCGGCAATCTGGTTTGGCCGGAACTCAGGGAGGCATGATGCTTAGAACCATACGCGACTATCTCAGACTGCTGCTGTTCTTTGTGGGGGTGCTGGCGGGGATTCAGCTCCCCGGCTTTGTCGATCAATATGGCAAGAGCCTCCAGGCCCACCTGAGCGAGATCCAAACCCAATTGGCCGGGTTTCAGCACGATGCCGACCGTTTCTTCGGTGGCGATCTGGATAAGCTTATCGCCCACTATGTGACCAACAAAGATCCGGTATTTACCTCCGGCGGTGATAAGCTCAACGCCATGGTAGAACGCCGCTCCAAGTTGCAGCAGGCCTTGGCCGATTTCCGCGAGAGTCTCTACAGCCCCTACCTGCAACTGGCGTTTGCGCCACAGGCGGATATCCGCCGCGAAGTGTGGGACAACTACAGCCACAATATTCTGCTCAAAGGCGATGCCATAGCCATTGGCCTACTCAGTGGCTTGCTGCTCGCAGCCTCGGCCGAGCTGCTGCTCAGCTTATGCTGGCTGGCGTTGCGGGCGCTGTTTCGGCGCCGGCCGTCTGCCGCCTGATTGCCCCTGTAGAATGTCTGTGTTTGTCCACTCCATTAACGGCTATGATGGTTTGTAATTCCCACTGAAAGGACAAATATCATGATTGCACAAGGTCAAGCTCTGCCGGATGCCACTCTGAGCCAACTCGGTAAAGAGGGCATGATCAACCACAAGGTTAAGGAACTGTTTGCCGGCAAGAAGGCCGTGCTATTTGCTGTTCCCGGTGCCTTTACCCCCACCTGCTCCGAAGCTCACCTGCCGGGTTATGTGGTGCTGGCCGATGAACTCAAGGCCAAGGGCGTCGATATCATTGCCTGTGTATCGGTCAATGATGCCTTTGTGATGAAAGCCTGGGGTGAAGCCCAAAACGCCGGAGAGATCATGATGTTGGCCGATGGTGATGGTGCCTTCACCAAGGCGCTGGGGCTGGAAATGGACACTGGCGCCTTCGGTGGCTTACGCTCGCAGCGCTATGCCATGGTGATAGACGATGGCGTGGTTTCTTTGTTGAATGTGGAAGCGCCCAAGACTTTCGAAGTCAGCAAGGCTGAAACCATACTGGCGAGTCTCTAATAGCGACTCAGGCAGCTTTAATGCCGAGATTCTGTTCTATCTCGGCGACACCGGCAGCCACCTGAGAGGCGATTGCCTGCCCTTGCTCTGAGGCGGTGATCGCCTGGCTGCGCAGCTGTTCCATGGCGCTGGAGAAAGATTGCAGATGCGCCAGCTGCGACTGGGCATACTCAGTGCCCTGCTGGGTCCCGCTCGCCATGGCAAAAGCCTGCTGTCTCACCTCCTGCGCCAGCTGTTTCAGGCTTTCGGCTCTCTGTCTCTGCCTGTCGCTCGCCTCGGCTATGCCATCCATACTCTGTCCCAGACTCTTGTTGGCATTGGTGAGCCGATTGAGGATAGCGCCTATCTCATCGAGCGAGCTCTGGGTGCGACTGGAGAGGCTGCGCACCTCATCGGCCACCACAGCAAAGCCTCGCCCCTGCTCACCGGCACGGGCGGCTTCTATGGCGGCATTGAGCGCCAACAGATTAGTCTGCCCGGCAATATTACCTATCACGTCGATGATTCCCGCCACAGCCGCCACTGAATCATCCAGACTGGCAAGCGCTTGATAACACTCGGCAACTGCTGTGCGGGTTGAATCTGTGGCTTCCAGCATCTGCTGCGCTTCGAGTTCACTCTGGTGCATCTGCTCGGCGGTATTGCCGGCACGGGTGGCCAGCGAAGCTGAGCTGTCACTCACCAGTCCGGCCAATTCACTGAGCTCCAGCGTTTGCTGCCGAGCCTGATCCACCACTTGTTGGGTCTCACGGGTACTGCCGGCCATTTCACTGATTTTTTGCACCAGGGCCGACAGACTTTGAGAAATACGCGCCAATTGCTGCCGCTGCTGTTCATCCTCGGACTCGAAACGATTCAGCAGAGCATTGAAGTGGGCGGCTATCTGGCCGGTTTCACAGCGACGACTGATATTGAGGCGCTCGCGGGTATTGGACTCACTCAGTTGACTGAAGGCGGTGTTGAGCAGTTGCAACGGCTTCACCACCCTGAGCTGCTGCAAAATCAAATAAGCCACGGCAAATAAGGCCAGCACAGCCAAAGCCAGATAGAGCCAAAGCTGTAGCTCGTGTTTGAGCTTGTCGGTACGTTGTTGCTGCTCAGCGGCCATGGTCAGCAAGTTCTGCTGCAACTTGTGCATATCGGCGCGCAGCGCATCCTGCATTTGACGGTTATCCAACAGTTGCTGCTCGGTATTGGTCACTTCCTTGGCGTAGCGACTGCTGAGACTCAGAAGTTCAGCGCGGTAGCTCTCGCCAATCTCTTCACGTTCGGGTTCATCGTCACCCAGGGCAAATTCATCGGCCTCTACTGTGCGATAGAGACCAAGCAGTGGCAAGGCGCTGAGTCTGTCATGCCAGTCGGCCAACTGGGTTATGGTACTGTCGAGGTAAGGCTTGAGTCTTTGCTCCCGTCCGAGCAAGTAATCCTGGGTCAGCTGTGACAACTGGTAAACCAGCGGCGGAAGCTCCCGACTAAGCTGCAGATATTCATGCGCCACTTGTGGCGCCGTTGCCAGCCCTTGATCGCCGTAATCCGCCAGGCGCTTGTTGTTGTCCAACATTTCGGTTTCTGCATGGGCCAACAGCTGCCTGGGATTTCCGGCCAACTTGCCGGCGGCGCGATATTTACCATCCAGAGCCGTCACCAATTGCGCCAGCTCCTGTGCCAACTGTGAATCTACCGGCAAACGGTCATGAATATCATTGAGCTGGGCTCTGGCTTGTTCCAATCGCCCTGCATCGCCACTGGCGAGATACTTATCCAGATTGGCACGGATATCCACCAAAAATTCTTGCTGCAAGCCTTGCAGCGTCTGGCTCTGCAGTTCTGCCTCTTGTCTCTGTTCACTACTCCAGAGCACCAGTGAGGCGAGCAAGGCCGCCAACAAGAGCAACAACGCCGAAGCGCCGAGAGAAAGGGTGGAAATTTTCATGGCAAACTGCGCCCAATTGATTGAACTGAGCGCAGTTTATGACTGGAGCATGACAGTTGAATGACAATCGGCCATAAAGCGTATGGCGTGTTAATCTCTTGGCAACCACACCTGAGCGTGCAGCCCACCCTGGGGGCGATTGCTGAGAATGACCTTGCCCTGATGCCTGTCTATGATGCGTTTGATGATCGCCAGTCCCAACCCTGAGCCGACGCTGCCGCGGGCGCTGTCGCCTTGGGTAAAGGGCTGGAACAGCTTGGGGATCTGGCTCTCGGCTATACCCGGGCCATTGTCTTCCACACTGAAACCTATGCGGTGTTTTTCCACCTGGGAAGCGATACGGATCCAGCCGCGGCCGTAACGGAAGGCGTTTTCCACCAGATTGCCGATCACCCGCTTGATGGCCAGGCTCTGCATCGGCACTTCGGGGCACTCGGCCAGTACCAGCTCTATTTCACCGACTCTGTTGCACTCGGCCTGGGCCACTTCGCGAATTAAACGGTTGATCTGTTCCGGCTCGCGAATGCTCTCCTGATCCTGGCGGATATAGGCGATAAACTGATTGATAATGGCATCCATGTCTTCAATGTCTTTGACTATGCCCTCCTGCAGGTAGGCATCGTCGTCCACCATCATCTCGGAAGCCAGCCGAATTCGGGTCAGGGGTGTTCTAAGGTCGTGGGAAATCCCCGCCATCAGCAGCGCCCTGTCCTGCTCCAGCTGTTTCATACTCTGGGACATACGGTTAAAGGCATTGGTCACTTCGACGAGCTCACTGGAGCCGGTCAGCGGCAGCGGGTCAGGGAAATTGCCTCTGGAAACTGAGATAGCCGCCTTTTGCAGCCGCCGCAGCGGCCGGTTCTGTTGCCGGGCAAACCACCAGCCACCGGCGACACTCAAGGCGCCTATCACCAGCAGATAGAGGTTAAGGGGCGACAGGGCATTTTCGTTCCAGCCATTGAGGGGAACCTTGATCCAGATGGAGGGAGCCTGAGGCGGGCGGATCCAGATCTGCAGCAGATTGCTCTGGGCAATACGCACTTCGGCCGGGCCACCGAGATATTCCGACATCTGGGTTGAGAGGAAACCATAGTAGGTCGCCCGCTCGATACCGGCTTCCCTGGCCTGTTTCTGGTTATAGACATGCATGCCATCGTCGCGCACCTTGGCATTGAGGGCGTCCACTATGGTGAGGTGTTCACGGCCCACCTCGACCCCATCGACAAACAACAGATTGATCTGGCGGGCGATAAGCTGGTTGATCTGCTGGTAGCTGGGCTTAATGAAATAAACCGTCACAGTCAAATAGGAGACCAGCTGATTGATCAGCAACAGGCAGCCTATCAGCATGACCGTTTGGCTGAAGGCACTCCTGGGCAACAGGCGTTGCCACCAGCGCAGCTTCATTTACGGGCGGCACCATCTGGCACAAACACGTACCCCAGGCCCCAAACCGTTTGGATATAGCGCGGGTTGGCGGGATCCTTTTCAATCAGCCGCCTAAGCCGGGAAACCTGGACATCGATAGAGCGCTCCAACGCCGAATAGTCGCGGCCACGGGCCAGATTCATCAGCTTGTCGCGGGACAAGGGCTCCCTAGGGTGGGTCACCAATACCTTGAGCACGGCAAATTCACCACTGGTGAGGGCGATGGACTCTTCGTTGTGGTACATCTCACGGGTGGCCAGGTTGAGGCTGAACTCGCCGAAGCTGACCATCTCTTCCTGCTGCGAAGGCGCGCCGGGGATCTCCTGCACCTGACGGCGCATTACCGCCTTGATCCGTGCCAGCAATTCTCTGGGGTTGAAGGGTTTTGGCAGATAGTCATCAGCGCCGAGTTCCAGGCCTATGATGCGGTCGACTTCATCGCCCTTGGCGGTCAGCATCACTATTGGCAGTGGGTTGCCCTGTTGTCGCAGGCGGCGACAGATGGACAGGCCATCTTCTCCCGGCAACATAAGGTCGAGCACCAGCAGGTGAAAGTTCTCCCGCTCCAGCAAGCGATCCATTTGCTCGGCATTGGCGGCGCTGCGCACCTGATAGCCTTGTTCCATCAGATAGCGCTCCAACAAGGCCCGCAGCCTCATATCATCATCGACAACCAGAATCTTGGAGGTTTCTTGTCCCATGGGCTATTCCTCGAGTGCCAAGCCTGAAACTGGCACAATAGTATCTGAAAAAGTGGCTAAATATCTTAAATTTAGCCATTTTGATACCAAAAATCACCCGAGACTTTGTAACAGTAGTTGATCTTCTGTTGCACCTCAGTGAGAACGGGCCAAATCGGCGGCCGTGAGGCTGACCCCTTTAATCTGGGCGAAGAGTGACATCCCGGGCTGCAACGCCAGCTCCTCAAGGGCCCAGCGGGTAATATTGGCCCACAGCGGCATACCCGCCAGCCTCAGTCTTAGCTGCACATAGTCGCGGCTGTCGACCCGGCTCACCTCTTCCAGGGTTACCGGCAGGATATTGCGAATACTGCTGCCGCTCGGCACCTGCAGGCACACAGAGACCTGGTTGCTGTGAACCCGCACCCGTATCGGCTTATCCTGTTTGGGTAACAGTTCATTGACCCACAAGCTGTTGCCGTCGGCGAGCTGCAAACGGGTCATGGCATACTCGGGATGACTCTCGGCCACAGTGGCATGCAGCAGCGAGCTTTGCTCCTGAGCACTGAGCCAGGGTCTCAGCTCGTCACTGTCCCACACCTGTTCCAGCGGGCCGCTGAGGACGCAGCGGCCCTTGTCCAGCACCAGCATCTGATCCGCCAGTTGCAGGATCTCATCCAGACTGTGGCTGACATAGATAATCGGCAGCTTAAGTTCGGCGGTGAGCCTCTGTAGGTAGGGCAACAGCTCGCGCTTGCGCGGCAAGTCGAGCGATGCCAGCGGTTCATCCATCAAGAGGATCTCTGGGCGGGTCAGCAAGGCCCGGCCTATGGCGACCCGCTGTTTTTCCCCGCCGGAGAGGGTAAAGGGAAACCGATCGAGCAGCTTCTCCAGCCCCAAGAGTTGCACCACGGTATCAAACTCGCGACTGTCTTTATCCTTGCGGCCATAGTTGAGATTGCCGCGCACCCGATAGTGGGGAAACAGCCTGGCATCCTGAAACACAAAGCCGGCGTTACGCCGCTCAGGTGGCAGGTTGATCTTCTTTTCTTTATGAAACAACCAGCGCTCTCCCAAACGGATCTCACCGGCATCCGGCGTTGCCAAACCGCCGAGAATATTAATCAGTGAGGTCTTACCGGCGCCCGAACGGCCAAAGACGGCGCTGACCCCGGAGAGAGGTAATTCTGTGTCCACATCCAGTAGGGTTTGCCCCAGCTGTTGCCTGATAGCGATTTTCAGCATTGTCCCAGCGTCCTCTGTTGCGCCCGCTTGCTGAGCCATTGGGAAGCTATCAGCGAGGCCAGTGAAATTAATATCGCAATCACGCACAACCTGGCGGCCTCGGCCTCGGCGCCCGGGGTCTCGATAAAGGAGTACATGGCCAAGGGAATGGTGCGGGTTTCACCGGGTATGTTGGAAACAAAGGTAATGGTGGAGCCGAACTCCCCGAGGCTGCGGGCAAAGGCCAGCACCATGCCCGAGACTATGCCGGGCGCGGTCAGCGGCAAGCTGATGGTGAAGAAGACCTTGAGTCGGCCGGCGCCCAAGGTGCGCGCCGCCTGTTCCAGGCGCACATCCACCCCTTCGAGCGCCTGACGAATGGCACGAACCATTAACGGGAATGACACCACCGCGGCCGCCAGCGCGGCGCCGCGCCAACTGAAACTGAAACTGAAGCCAAAAGTGTCATAGAGCCAGCCACCGAGAAAACCGCTGCGGCCCATGGAGACCAGCAACAAATACCCTATGACCACAGGTGGCAGCACCAGTGGCAGGTGGATCAGGCTATCGAGCACAGACTTGCCGGGGAACTCCAGCCGCGCCAGCACCCAGGCACACAAAATACCAAGCGGCAGACTGCAGAGCACAGCCACAGTGGACACCTTGAGACTGAGCAGCAAGGCGGCCACTTCATAGTCGGTCAACAAGCTCAAAGTCAGGATCTCAGTTTACGCCGAAGCCGTATTTGGCAAATACCGCCTTGGCAGCGTCGGACTGCAGGAATTGATAGAAACCTTCAGCGCCTTTGTTGTGCTCTTTACCCACCAGCGCCATGGGATAGCTGATTGGCTTATGAGTCTCTTGGGGGAATACCGCCAGCTGTTTTACCCCTTTGGCAACCTTGGCATCTGTGGAATAGACAATCCCCAGAGATGACTCGCCGCGTTCAACCAACGCCAAGGCGCCGCGAACACTATTGGCTCTGGCCAGCAGAGGTTCGGCCTGTTGCCACAAACCCAAGTTTTCCAGCGCCTGCTTGGCATAGCGACCGGCCGGCACATGATCTGGATCGCCAACCGCCATCCGACTGTTACCCAAAGCCTGTTTGAGATCCCAGGAAGCCGAGATTTCAACCTGGTTCAGCGCACTGCTTTTCGGCGCGATCAGCACCAGAGTGTTACGCAGCAGAGTGACCCGACTATCACTGTCAATGGCCTTGTTTTCATCGAGATAGTCCATCCATTTCTGGTTGGCCGACAGAAACAGCTCGGCGGGCGCACCTTGGGCAATCTGGCGTGCCAGCGTCGAAGAGGACGCAAAAGAGAACACGGTTTCAGTGTTATGCTTGCGGTCATATTCGGCGCCCAGTTCATTCATGGCATTGGTGAGTGAGGCGGCGGCAAAGACGGTGACTTTTTCCTTGGCACTGACGTTAAAGGCCAACAATAACCCCAGAGCCAGGCTCAGGGCTGGACGAAACAGGGACTTCATAACGACTCCTTGGTGAAATGATTACACTATTTGGATACTGCCAACGTTATATACATAGTTATATAACGATAAGCAAGCCTGTGAGCGTCAGTGAGTGATCCCTGTGGTCTTTATCAGCGCAATGAGGGAGAATAACCCTGACACTGATAAGGAATACACCATGGATCTCAAAGCCCTGCTGACTCTCAACAATGCCGATAAACTGTTTGCCAATCCCAAACGCATTGCGCTATTGAAGCAGATACGCATTACCGGCTCCATCAGCCAGGGCGCCAAACAGGCGGGCATCAGTTACAAGGCGGCCTGGGATGCAGTCAACGACATGAATCTGCAGGCCCCTCAGCCTGTGATCAGCAGTGAAAAGGGTGGTAAAGGCGGTGGCGGCGCCAAGTTGACCGAGTTTGGCGAGCGTCTGCTGAAACTCTACGAACTGATGGATCAGATGCAGGACATGGTGCTCAAGGCGCTGTTGGATGCGGCCGTCCCCATGGATAATCTGTTGGATCTGATGGCGCACTTCTCGCTCAAGACCAGCGCCCGCAATCAACTGGCCGGTGAAGTCATTGCGCTCAAGGATGATTCTCTCAATGACAATGTCAGGGTCAAATTGGCCGGCGGGCAGGAGATAGACGCCGCCATCACCCATGCCAGCACTGACAAACTGGGACTGCATATCGGCAAGAAGGTATTGCTGCTGTTCAAGGCTCCCGCCGTCAGCATCCACTCGCTGCAGCAGCCCCTCAGCAGTGGCAACCGCCTCAAAGGCCAGTTATTGCAAATAAAACGCGATACCCAGCGCAGCGAAATTACCCTGGATATCGGCGGCAACGACCGCCTCTACGCTTCGGTATGCAACGACAGCCTTGAGGGCTTGCCATTGGCTCTGGGCGATCATCTGCAGGCCTGCTTCGAGCCGGGGCAGACACTCATCGCCTGTGTAAAATGACAAACAAAGGCATCCTGTTTATCCCATTGGCAAGAAGGCGCACTTGCAAGCACGCCTGAGTTCTGTAAACCTTCTGCATTATTGGCATCGGCGCCTGGCGCCATCAGCAGTTGACCGAATAAATCGATGAAAGCCCATTTGATTACCCGTAAGGGCTGGGAAGCCCTGGACAAAGAACTCAAATATCTGTGGAAGGAATACCGTCCCGAGATCACCCTCAAGGTACAGGAGGCCGCGGCCCAGGGTGACCGCTCCGAAAACGCAGATTACACCTACAACAAACGCTTGCTGCGACAGATAGATCGCCGGATCCGCTATCTGGTTAAACGTCTGGAAGAGCTTAAAATAGTCGACTACTCACCGCAGCAGGAAGGAAAGGTGTTTTTCGGCGCTTGGGTCGAGCTGGAAAACGACCAGGGCACTGTGGTGCGCTACCGGATTGTCGGCAAGGATGAAATAGACACCAAGAAAGGCTATATCACCATAGATTCCCCCATGGCGCGAGCACTCATAGGTAAACAGGTTGATGATGAGGTCCAAGTGCAAACCCCATCCGGGATCAAAGAGTGGTACATCAATGTGATCCAATACCAGGCGTTTGAAACAGATGTGTCAGAATAATCTCAATTTAACAATTTGTTATTGAAAAAAATCCCAGGAAAAAGGTAGACTTCCCCCGTTTGGCTCGAAGAAGTGCAGGGAGATGCCTGCCGGGCCGGACGACTCAGCTTTCAACATAGGAACAAGGAAGTGCAGACTCTCAAAAAATCCGATAAGAGTTATGGCGTAGCCGTGTGCCTTTCAGGCATTTTCGGCATCTTGGGCATACACCATTTTTACTGTGGACGTATTCTGCATGGCCTGTTTGATCTCGGTCTGGCAATAGTAGGTATTACGCTGATTTCGACAGATGATCCTACCTTGGTATTCACCGGAATAGCTGTACTGGCGGTCGATATTATCCACACAGTGATAATCACTTTCATGTTACTCGTGGGAAGCTATAAAGATGGGCAGGGTAGGCTGATCACTTACCCGGGACAAAAGTTAACTTAAGGACAAACAATGACAATCGAAAATGAGCAACTGAGCGACAAGGGTTTCGTACCTACTCTACTGCTGTGCTTCTTCCTGGGCAGCTTCGGCGTGCACCGTTTTTACACAGGTAAAATCGGTACGGGTCTGCTGATGTTACTGACCCTGGGTGGCCTGGGTATTTGGACTCTGATCGACTTTGTTCGTATTGCCATCGGTAGTTTCCGTGATGCCGAAGGCCGCCAGATCAAAGCAGCCTGATCCCTGGATGCCAGTGGCTGGAGCCACTGGCATCCTTACTCACTCCTTAGAAAGTACTCTTCCCTTACGTAACATCTCTTCCGCTTCCAGACGCTCCTGCTCCCTTTGTGCCTGAGTGGTACACCTTCTTATCGGCATCCTCGAACCTGTCACTGTGACTTTTTCACAGCGATAACCATCACTGCGATCGACTTCTGCTTGAGCCGGCTGCGTTTCATCAGTACTACTACAGGCTCCCAAACACAACACCATAACCGCCGCGGAAACACATCCTTTCATTTACTTTTTCCTGTAAAATTCTGCTGTCATTGCCAAGCTACACAATTAATCGACAAGCAACAATTGCGCTGCATTTCACCAACAAAGGCAAAGATACAAATTGGCGCCATTGAACTGCGGCCAAAGCGTCTAATATTCCGGCTATGGCGCATCAGCTCTGAGCCTTGAAACCAAAACCAAAGATCATCTATTTAACATAAGTTGCACTTCAAACTGATATAGATACAAAGTGTCACATGGCAAAACTAAAATCTGCATGATGACAATTTCGTCAAAGAGGAACCTTATGACCCGCTTACTGATATTATTGCTGTGGCTGTTACCTATCGGGATCATGGCAGCCCCCTTTTCCGGTGAGTTGCTGATAGACAAGACCTGTCCGCTGTTTCAATCGAAGAACAAGGGCACTAATCCCGGGCAGCTTTACAGCAGCCCAGGGCAGAGGCTGGAGATAGTTGAACGCCTTGGTCACAACACGCCCACCTGGTTCAGGGTCAAGACCTCAGCCACACAATCACCTCTGCGTTGGATTGCCGCCGACTGTGGCCAACTGCAAACAGGTGTGTTGCCCACGGAATCTCAAACCGATAACGCCTGTAACCTGGCCGATAAATACGATAGTCATCTACTGGCTCTGTCGTGGCAAAACGCCTTTTGTGAGTCAAAAGGTTCCAGCAAACCCGAATGTCGCAGCCAAAGCGCCGACCGCTTTGATGCCAGTCATTTCAGCTTGCACGGCTTATGGCCAAATAAGCGCTCTTGCGGCATCAGCTATGGCTATTGCGGCAAGGTCAAACACAAGCCCGATGACTTCTGCAACTATCCCACCATTGAGTTAAGCAAAGCTGTATCCCGGCGCCTGGCTCAGATGATGCCCAGTCACGCCTACGGCAGTTGCCTGGAGCGGCACGAATGGTGGAAACACGGCAGTTGCCGGGATGAAAATGCCGAAGCCTACTTTTCATTGGCACTCAGACTGACCACAGAGGTGAACCAGGCAACGCCTCTGCTCAACCTACTGCAACAAAACATCGGCGCCAAGATAGCGACCGATTCTTTAAGACAAGCGTTTCAACAGAGCTTTGGCCCTTCGAGCGAGCACAAGCTGAGTCTTAAATGTCACCGGGGAATGTTAACCGAAATTCAACTCAGCCTTCCCGAAAAGATAAATGACAGCGACCTGAAGACTCTGTTGCTACAGGCACCCAGAATTGCTCCCGGCAACTGTGGTAGCCAGATCCGCATCGATGCGGCCAACTGAGAGAAATTAGAGCGCCATAGTCAGGCGAATAATACTGAACACTGCCCCCTGGGGGTCGTTGAGCACCGCAAAGCGCCCCACATTGGGAATATCTGTGGGTGGCACACAAACCTTGCCGCCCAATTCAGCCGCCCGACAAGCCATCAGATCACAGTCATCAACACTGAAATAGATCATCCAGTGGGGCGGCACGTCACCCCACTGCTCTGTCATTTGCAGCATTCCACCAATGCCTTCATCACAGCTGTCGCTATTGAGAAACCATTCTGTATATTCAAAATCAACAGCATTCTCACTGCGACGCATCTGCCAGTTGAACACCTTGGGATAAAAGATCTTAGCCTCTTCGGGTTGTCGACAGGCGAGCTCAACCCAGCAAAGAGTGTTGGCTTCCCACTTACGCCCGGCACCGGGATGTTCGACGCCCTGCCAAACCGAAAAATGGGCCCCTTCGGGATCGGTAAATAGCGCCATCTTACCGGCGCAGCCAACCTCGTGGGGGCCCATCAGAAGCTGGCCTCCAGCGGAGCTGATGGCCTCGATACAGTGATTAATATCCTCCACCGCAAAGTAAACCGCCCAGTGACTGGGAACCCCCTGCTGCTGTAATTCAGTAGGCAATTGGTAAATGGCGCCTATATCTTCATGCGCCTGCTTCAACATAGTATAGGCGCCTTCCGGCATGGGAATATCTTCAGCTTGCCAACCAAAGAGTCGACAATAAAAGTGCTTGGCACTGTTCCAGTCCTGCGTCCCCAGCTCTACCCAACAGGGCTCGCCATGTCTGTATGCTGTAATCTTCATTATCCGGTTCCCATTTCTGTGTTGCGCAGTGGAGGCTGATGAAGCCGGTTCCATTTACGTTAAACACTAATAGAAATTATACCAGGCTGTATAGAAAATATACGATGGCAATGCCGAATTGAGAATATATGGATTTGACGATGTATAGAGGAAAAAAGCCGTAGTCTGTTGGTTAGCATAAACTTTCCCTGTCACTCTTCCCTATGCAACACAATCTGCCAACCAACAAACTACGACGGAACAATGAGATGCAAAATCTCAAACATAAAAAGGATGCAGGGCAATGGACACAATCCCTTTATGAAGAGGTAATACTGGCTTATCCCGGGTAGGATAACTGTCAGACAAATCCCAAGAGAGTTTGTCACCATTCCTAAAGCGGCGCTATTTAGACTCAGAAGGTTCAAAATGACCAGCCCCCTTTGAGAAAGGTACGGCCTTTCAGTTTATTGGCTTGTACAGATAGAAAAACGAGACCTACACCTGTGCAACCTAAATGGTCATAGGCTACAGATAACGCTCAGAGCAAAAACGAATATTGATTCATAAGCTACTGGGAGCAAATATTAACTATGACGAAACTTGGAGCGGGTGATGGGAATCGAACCCACGTATGCAGCTTGGGAAGCTGCCGTTCTACCATTGAACTACACCCGCACAAAACACTCGGCGTGGACGATATAAATTACTGACTTTTATAGTCTTGTCAAGAAGCCGCTCTTTCATTTCTTTGAAAAAGAGAGCAGCTTCTCGCTTCATGAATACTTAGGCAGGATACCAGCCATGGCCAACAGATGGCAGGCTGCCGTGAGTAATCCAAACAGCACCACTATGGCTATCAAAGGTGTCCCCCCCGGCACACGAAAGCCCTGGCTATCGGCGAATTGTTGTCTTGAGCGCCAAGCCATCAAGGCCGGCACTATAACGGCCCATACCGTAGCCGCCAAGGCAGCAAAGCCGATAGCAACCAGGAAGCCATCGGGAAACAACATACCCAACAAAGTCGGAGGCAGAAAAGTCACCAAGGCGGTCTTGGCCCTGCCGCTGCGACTGTCGTCAAAACCAAACAGATCTGCCAGATAATCAAACAAGCCCAGGGTTACTCCCAGGAATGAAGACGCCACCGCCAGATTGGCAAACAGAGTGAGCATGGTGTTGAGCAGCGAGTTATCCATCACCTTGGACAAGGCGCCGACCAATACCCCCATATTGCCACCCTGAGCAATAATAGCGCCGAATTCGCCGCGGGAAATATTCCCCATGGTAGCCACCAACCAACACAGGTAGATAGCCAAGGCAATAAAGGTACCAACAAAAATCGCCTTGATAATGGTGCCCGGTTGCTTGCCGTAGTATTTCACCAGCGACGGCACATTGCCATGATAGCCAAAACTCGCCAGGCCAAAAGGAATGGCCGCCCACAGATATGAGCCATAAGAGTTCTCACCATCAGGTAGTAACAACTTGCTGGTGTCTATGCCGATCAGCAGATTGCCTATCGCCAGAAAGAAGCTGATGATCATCCCGCCCAGCATTATAGTGGTGATGCGATCCACTGCCTTGGTGCTGATAAGCACCACCAGTGCCAACACCAGGGCAAACACCAAGGCGGCAAAGCTCTGCGGCAGGCTGATATCCATACCTTCCAGGCTGTGATTAACTATAGAACCGCCGCCACTGATATAGGCGTAAGTGAGGATATAGAGCACGAAGGTTATCGAGGCGCCGTTAAGCACCCGCCAGAACTGCCCCAAAGTTTCCTTGGTGAGGGTGTCAAAGCTGGCGCCCGGCTCAAAATGCAGGTTGGTTTCCAGCAGCAGCAGCCCGGACATGAACATGCAAAACCACACCCCCAACAACATAAGCACAGAGTAGCCAAACCACATGCCGGCGCCTTCTACCGGCAGCGAAAACATACCTGCACCGACTGTGGTCCCGGCGATGATCATGGCGCCGCCCAGCAAAGACGCCTTGGCAGGCGCCGCATTCATATGATTGGCCATCAGGCCTCCTGTTCGGCGGCGACGCTGTCAACTATGGTTTGCTTGACCTGAGGACGCAGTAGCTGGTTGGCATAATCTCGGGTTCGCTCTATATCATGGCGGATATCTTCCTTGGTGAGATACCCAAGCTCTTTGAGCTTGATGCTCACAATGCCATAGAGTTTTTTGTCGTAAAACTCGGGGGCAGTAATCCCATGCAGCGCGCCCAGACGACTGGCCAACTTGTGGCTTTCGCGCTCCAAGTCGCCACGCTCAATACCCGGGTGAGCGGCCAGCAAGTTAAAGATGATGGCATAACGCTGAAGAGTTTCGCTCATGGTTTCGGCCAGCAGCGCCAGCGGATTGATCCCGGCTTCCAACACTCGGAAACCATCGGCTTCTTCGGCCACCAAACCTTTGACAATGAAACGATCCAGCAGTTGATCGGCATAGGCACTGACATCGGCCTTACCCATAAACAGTTCGGCCTGCAGCAGAGGGTAGAAATCCTCAAGCACCGCCTGCATCTGAGCTCGGCTGCACTGCTCTTGACGCACCAAGCAGCTGGCCAGCAAAGCAGGCACCATAAACAAGTGAATAATGTTGTTGCGATAGTAAGTCATGGTTACCGCAATCGACTCGTCGATTGAGATAATATCACCCAGTGCATCTTCCTGAACCGTAAACTTATTCAGCTCCAGACCTTGTTGCAGCAATTGCTTACCGTCACCTTCGGCCACCGAGATGTACTGGGTGTAAGGAACTTCCTTGAGCAGATCCAGATACAGGTCCAACTGACGTTCCAACTGGCTTCGCTCCAGCGCATTCTGCTCTGATGACAAGAGTACCAGGCTGGTAAGCGTCACGGCGCTGGCTGCTGCGGCATCGTTGATATGGGTCATCACTCGATTGGCCAGAGTATTGACAGCCGGAGTCAACCAGCTGGGTTTCTGCTCGGGATCGGCCGCCACTTCTTCGCGCCAGTTGGGTGCCGCTTCACTGAGGAAGTTCTGCAGGGTCACAGGTTCACCAAAGTTAACATAACCCTGACCAAAATTACCCAGCTTACGCAAGGCGCCAACCACCTGCCAGACAGATTCTTTTTGCTTCTTCTTGCCGCTGAGTTCTTTGTGATAAGTTGCCACTTCCATAACATGGTCATAACCCAGGTACACAGGCACCAAAGTCACCGGCCGCTCAATACCCCGCAACACAGAGTTGACTGTCATCGCCAGCATCCCTGTCTTTGGCGACAGCAGCCGCCCGGTACGGGAGCGACCACCTTCGGTGAAGTACTCGACCGAATAGCCTTTGGCAAACAACTGATCCAGATACTCACGGAACACTGCGGTATAGAGTTTATTCCCGTTGAAACTTCGGCGGATAAAGAAAGCACCACCACGACGGAATATAGGTCCGGCAGGCCAGAAGTTCAGGTTGATACCGGCGGCTATGTGGGGCGGAACCATACCCTGAAAATAGAGAATATAGGAGAGCAGCAGGTAATCCATATGACTGCGGTGGCAAGGTACATAAACTATCTCATGACCATCATGGTGCAACTGGCGTATCTGCTCGGCACCCTTAATGTTGATCCCCTTGTAGAGCTTGTTCCATAACCAAGTGAGGATCCGCTGGGCAATACGCACCAGGCTGTCTGAATAGTGGGCTGCAATCTCATCGAGATATTCCTCCGCCATCTCCCTGGCCCTGGCCTCAGGGATCTTCTTGGCTGCAGCCTCCTCCTTAATTGCCTTCTTAAGCGTTTCCGAACGTAACAATTCATTGAACAACGCCTGACGATTAGGCAGTAATGGCCCTGTCATCACCTTGCGTTGCCGGCGAAAATGCACCCTGGCCACCCGAGACAACTTATGGGCAATAGCCTTGTCGGTTCCATGTTCATCGGCCATCAGCCGCAGCGATACCGCATTGGAAAACTGCACAAAGTTGTCACGTCCCAGGAACAGGATCATCAGAAACTTGCGCAGCCAAGTGGGATTTTCCCGCTCAAATACGGCGGCGCGCATGCTGTCATCTTCCTTGCCCGGAGTGCGGCCCCAATAGAGGCTCACGGGCACCAATTGAATATCCAATTCAGGATTGACCTGATGCAGGTTCAACAGCGAAGTGAAACAGCTGAGAAAAGGTTTATTGCTCTTACGCTTACCGAACAGGGGCTTGGCACCTTCCAGGCAGACGACTCTGGGGACGGTAATATCATCAACCTTGAGCGTCTCATAAGGGCAAGGCAAACCAAACTTACGGGTAACTTCCGCCAACGCCGCGATATCACTGACAGACTCCGTCTTCATCACGTAGGCCATCGGCTTGGCGAGATCCAGGTTCAAATCTGCGAAAGGATCCTGAGGCACCACAGTGGTATGCACCAGCTTGCTTTGGAGCCAGCGAAGGGATTTAAACCAGAATGAATCTTGTTTGGACATGTTTTTCAGTGTCTGAGCCACAATCAATAGCCCAATAGAATACCAGAACTTCCTGAACCTTAGCTAGGGAAGGTGCGAACCGGCCCCGACGACTCCTCTGGCAAATGCCTTGAACTCCCCATTGATGCGTAAGCCAGGCCGTCCAAATCTGCCACAGGTTGAAACATTTACCCTTCCCCTAAACGTTTCAATTTTGGTTAATACTTGCACTGATCAAAATACTGTATATACTAACAGGTACTGTATGAAAAAACAGGAATCATCATGAGACCACTGACACCGCGCCAGGCACAGATTCTGGAACTGATTAAACGCAATATAGCCGACACCGGCATGCCACCAACCCGGGCCGAAATTGCTACCCGGTTAGGCTTTAAGAGTGCCAATGCCGCCGAGGAACACCTCAAGGCGCTGGCCAAGAAAGGCTGTATTGAGATCATACCAGGCACCTCTCGCGGCATTCGTCTACCTCATGATGAACAAGCCGAGTCAGAAACCGGCCTCCCGCTAATAGGTCAGGTCGCCGCCGGTGAACCTATACTGGCACAGGAGCATGTGGAACAGTATTACCAGGTCGACCCTAGTATGTTCCATCCCAGTGCCGACTTCCTGCTGCGGGTGCGCGGCGACAGCATGAAGAATATAGGCATTCTCGAAGGTGATCTCCTGGCGGTTCACAAGGTACAGGAAGCCCGTAACGGTCAAGTCGTGGTGGCCAGGGTTGAAGATGATGTAACGGTAAAACGTTTTGAAAAGAAAGGTAATGTGGTTTATCTACATGCCGAGAACGAGGCTTACTCCCCAATCAAAGTCGACCTGACTTTTCAGCCGTTGACCATTGAAGGACTGGCGGTAGGGATAATACGCAATGGAGACTGGCTATGAGTATAATGACAGGCAACGCCCCAAGACACCCAGGCCTGTGGACAGACACCAGTATTGCCGGCAATCAGCCTTGGCAACATACAGGTATCTCCAGCTTGGCCAGCCATAGCCAGGGACGTCAGGAGTTATTGCGCCTCTGCCCTCAATTGGCGCAACTGAGCCAACAGGGGCGCTGGATTGTCTTGATTAACGCCCCGGCCAGCATAGGTTACAAGGAAACCTTAGCAAGGGCCGGTGTCAGAATGGATAGAGTGCTCTTGGTGCGCACCAAGGATGAAGTTGAAGCCTTGTGGGCAACAGAAAGAGCCCTGACCAACGGCACCTCCAGTGCAGTGATCAGTTGGATAGACAGCCTGGATGCCCGTGATAACCGCCGATTGCAGCTGGTCGCCCGTAACGCCAGAGCCATGGGCGTAGTGCTGGAAACAGGACGGCAGGCGAAAGAGATAGATAACCGCCTCAACGAACTTACCCGCTCCATCCATTGATGGTGTGTTTAAAAGGCCATTCTAGAATGGCCTTTATTCTGCGCCTTTTTGGTGCAATACCTTTCCTTAGTAAATCGACGCAAACCCGCGCTGGTCAGCCTCTCACGCAGAATTCACCTCTGGATTAACAGGCGCTTTTTTTTCATATAGTTAGAAAACATCGTGATCTTGATCAATATTTAATCTACAAGTAATGTAGGAACAACGATTGTGTTATCTCCATGCAATTCGTCGTAGGTTGACCGTCCCATTTCGATTCATAGCGAGTGGTGCCGTCGCCGGAAATGCTGAGTATATTCAGCGGTAAGTGCAACAGTGGTTACCACCTGTATACCTAGAGCTAAGTGAAACCGCCGCCGCACTTTGAAGTCATCGTTGCTTTTTTGGGAACTGAAGAGTTTGCATAGAGCAAAGACTTACTGTGTGACTCTTCTTTGTAGTTGCGAATGCAATTGACAGAGGAGATGTCTTGTGAAGCAATGGCTGTGTGTTTTGCTGACCTTGTTGTGCGTCAGCTTGTTGTCTCCAGGTGCTCAGGCAGATATGCCCTTGAATATGACTCAAGGGGTAACTGAGATCAGTGGCAAGGTGTATCACCTGCACATGATCATTCTATATATTTGCTGCGCCATAGGTTTGGTCGTATTCGGCGTGATGATCTACGCCATGATCAACCATAGAAAATCTAAAGGGGCAGTCGCGTCCCAATTCCATGAAAGTACCAAGGTAGAAATTGCCTGGACGCTTATCCCCTTCTTAATCCTAATCCTAATGGCGATCCCCGCAACCCAAACGCTGATTGCCATGGAGGATACCAGTGATGCCGACCTGACGGTCAAGATCACCGGCTCGCAATGGAAATGGCACTACAGCTATTTCGGCGAAGACATCGACTTCTTCAGCATATTGGCAACGCCGAGATCCCAGATAGAAGGCCAGGAAGCCAAGGGCGAGCACTACCTGCTTGAAGTCGACAAGCCTTTGGTATTGCCCATCAATCGCAAAGTCCGATTCTTGATGACCTCAGATGATGTGATCCACTCCTGGTGGGTGCCCGCCTTTGCTGTCAAAAAAGATGCCAACCCCGGCTTTATCAACGAGGCCTGGACCCGGATAGACAAGCCGGGGATCTACCGCGGCCAATGTGCCGAGCTTTGCGGTAAAGACCACGGCTTTATGCCGATTGTGGTGCAGGTACTGGCAGAAGAGGAGTTCGACGCCTGGATAGCAGAGCAGAAACAAGCCGCGGCTACGGCTGCCGAAGAAGCTCAGGCAGCCCTCAGTGAGACCATGAGCCATGATGAGGCCATGGCGCTTGGCGAACAGATCTATATGGCGCGCTGCGCCGCCTGTCATCAGCCCAACGGCGCCGGACTTCAAGGGGTATTCCCTGGGCTCAAGGGCAGTGCTATTGCCATAGGCCCAATAGCTGCCCATCTGGACATAGTGATCCATGGCAAGACAGGCACCGCCATGCAGGCCTTCGGCAAACAGATTACCGCCAAGGAACTGGCCGCTGTGGTGACCTATGAGCGTAATGCCTGGGGCAATAACACAGGCGACACAGTGCAAGCCGCCGACGTCAATAACCACGGGCAGTAGGGGGAGAAGATGAACTCATTCAGTCAAGATGCGAAAGCCGGTGTTCAGGAAATCACTGAGCAGGAACACCAGCATCATCACGCCCCCAAGGGGATCATGCGCTGGTTGCTGACCACCAACCATAAAGATATAGGCACACTCTATCTCTGGTTCAGCTTCATCATGTTCCTGATAGGGGGCGCCATGGCCATGGTGATCCGTGCTGAGTTATTCCAACCCGGATTGCAACTGGTCGAACCCAACTTCTTTAACCAAATGACCACAGTTCATGGCCTTATCATGGTTTTTGGCGCCGTGATGCCGGCCTTTACCGGTCTGGCCAACTGGTTGATCCCCATGATGATAGGTGCGCCGGATATGGCGCTGCCGCGGATGAACAACTGGAGCTTCTGGATTTTGCCCTTCGCCTTCCTGATCCTGCTTAGCTCATTGTTTATGGAAGGTGGCGGCCCCAATTTTGGCTGGACCTTCTATGCCCCATTGTCGACAACTTATAGCGCCGACAGCACAGCCTTGTTTGTTTTTTCAATACATATCATGGGGATAAGCTCAATCATGGGGGCGATCAACGTGATAGTCACCATAGTGAATCTGCGCGCACCTGGCATGAACTGGATGAAGCTGCCCCTGTTCGTCTGGACCTGGCTTATCACCGCTTTCCTTCTGATAGCCGTCATGCCGGTATTGGCCGGGGCTGTGACCATGGTACTGACAGACAAATTCTTCGGCACCAGCTTCTTCGATGCCGCCGGCGGCGGAGATCCTGTGATGTTCCAGCATATTTTCTGGTTCTTCGGCCACCCCGAGGTGTACATAATGATCTTGCCGTCATTCGGCATCATCTCGGCCATCATTCCGGCATTCAGCCGCAAGCCTTTGTTTGGCTACGCCTCAATGGTCTACGCCACCGCCAGCATCGCGATCCTCTCCTTCCTGGTGTGGGCACACCACATGTTCACCACAGGTATGCCTGTCTTTGCCGAACTCTTTTTTATGTACTGCACCATGCTGATTGCCGTGCCAACCGGGGTCAAGGTATTCAACTGGGTTGCCACCATGTGGCGGGGATCCATCAGCTTTGAAGCCCCTATGATGTTCGCCTGTGCCTTTATTATTCTCTTCACCATAGGCGGCTTCTCCGGCCTGATGTTGGCAATCACCCCAGCCGACTTCCAATACCATGACACTTACTTTGTGGTTGCCCATTTCCATTATGTGCTGGTCACCGGCGCCATCTTCTCCATCATGGCCGCCGCCTATTACTGGCTACCCAAGTGGACCGGGCATATGTACAGCGAGACCTTGGCCAAGTGGCATTTTTGGTGTTCGGTCATTTCGGTCAATGTGTTGTTCTTCCCGATGCATTTCCTCGGGTTGGCCGGTATGCCCAGACGCATCCCCGACTACTCGGTGCAGTTTGCCGATGTCAATCAGATTGTCTCTATAGGCGGTTTTGCCTTTGGCCTGTCACAGCTGATATTTCTGGTGCTGGTGATCAAATGTATTCGCGGCGGCGCCCAGGCTCCGGCCAAACCTTGGGAAGGTGCCCAGGGGCTGGAGTGGACACTCCCAAGTCCGGCGCCTTATCACACCTTCAGCACTCCGCCGGAGATTAAGTGATATGGCAGACTCCCGCCCTGACAACCGTAAACTGGTACGCCTGCTGCTGCTTGGCGCCGTAGCCATGTTCGGCTTCGGCTTTGCCCTGGTGCCGCTCTATGACGTGCTTTGTCAGCAGTTGGGGATCAATGGCAAGACCAACACCAGCGCCGCCACTTATAGTGCCCAAGTGGATAACAGCCGCTTGGTCACTGTGGAGTTTATCTCTCAGGTGGCCAAGGGAATGCCGTGGGAGTTCAAGCCGGAAGTGACCCGTATCAAGGTGCATCCCGGCCAGTTGACCCATACCCGCTTTCTGGCCCGCAACCTGTCACACCAATACAAGATAGGTCAGGCGATCCCTTCCGTTTCACCGGGACAAGGCGCCGCCTACTTCAATAAAACCGAGTGCTTCTGTTTCAATCAGCAGCCGCTGGCTGCCGATGCCAGTGCCGAGCTGCCGCTGGTGTTTTACGTGGATCCGGACCTGCCGGACTCCATCAGCACTCTGACCCTCTCTTACACCCTCTATGACATCACGGATAGACAGATATCCGATGCCCTGGAGCAAGGAGCAGCGAAATGACCAGTAAACATGAACACTATTATGTTCCGGCTCAAAGCGCCTGGCCGATTGTCGGCGCATTGGGGCTTTTCCTTATCGCCTATGGTGCCGGTACTTATGTATCCCAGCTCAAGTCTAACGGGGGCCACGGCAGTTACGTACTGCTGGCGGGAATTGCCGTCATTCTGTTCATGCTGATTGGCTGGTTCAGAAACGTGATCCATGAATCCATGAGTGGTCTCTATTCGCCACAGATGGACAGGTCATTTCGTCAGGGAATGAGTTGGTTCATCTTCTCTGAGGTGATGTTCTTTGCGGCCTTTTTCGGCGCCCTCTTCTATGCCCGTATGGTGGCCGTGCCTTGGTTGGGTGGCGCATCCAACAATGCCATGACCAACGAAGTGCTCTGGCCCGGATTCAGCGCAGGCTGGCCCTTACTGAAAACCCCGGACGGTACTGAAACCCAAGCCATGGGTTGGAATGGTTTACCCCTTTTCAACACCATTATTCTACTCACCTCCTCTATTACCCTGCACTTTGCCCACCTGGGGTTAGAGAAAGGCAAACGCACCGCCTTAACCCTCTGGCTTGGACTCACCATCTTGCTGGGACTGGCCTTTCTAATCTTGCAGGGAGAGGAATATGTCCATGCCTACACTGAGCTGGGGCTGACGCTGCAGTCCGGTGTCTATGGCAACACCTTCTTCCTGCTGACAGGTTTCCACGGTATGCATGTGACTCTGGGCACACTATTCCTGTTGGTGCTGTTTTTCAGGGTTTTAAAGGGGCACTTCAGCGCTGAGCGTCACTTTGCCTTTCAGGCCGGCAGCTGGTATTGGCACTTTGTCGATGTGGTGTGGCTATGCCTGTTTGTTTTTGTGTACGTGCTTTAGTAAGGCCGGGGATTGGGGGAAATAATCCCCAGCGCCAATGCCAGCAGTAACAAAATAACCACCAGCGCCGAAAACAACACCCGGCGGCCAAGAAAACGGCTCATGGGAACAGATGAATCGCCGCGCACCATGATCCACAGGGCGCGACCAAGGTTGAAAATGATGAACAGCAGTAGCAGTACCAATATGACTTTAAAGAAAAAACTGACTGACATTCACTCTCCCATCCCTTGGGGGCGTTACCTTGTACTGTTATTTACTTTGGGGCTGTTTCTACTCATGGTCAAGCTGGGATTCTGGCAACTGCAGCGCGCTGAAGAAAAGCAACTATTGGCTCAGGAGATTGCCGCCAAAGCGGATGCGGGGCCAAGCAGTTTTTCAGCTCTGCTGAGGCAAGACCCTGGCAGCCGGCTCACAGGGCAGAAACTGCAGCTGAGTGCCAATGTATTGAGCGGCAAGCAATTGCTGCTGGACAACCAGGTGTATCAGGGACGCGTGGGCTACCTGTTGCTGCAACCTCTGCAAGTTGAGCCGGAGCAACCCTGGCTATTGCTGGAGCTGGGGTTTATCCCAGCCGCAGAAAAACGCAGTGAACTGCCAGAGATATTGCCATTACCGCCACGCCTCACCCTCGAAGGCCGATTGTGGCAAAAGGGCAGTAACCCACTGAGCCAGGAGCTCTTGGCCGAAGCCGGTTGGCCCAAGCGAATACAAAATCTCAACTGGCCGCAGCTCGAGCACTTGCTTGGGCACAAACTGATCCCGGCCGTGCTGCAGCCGGAGCAACTGGAAGGTGTGGACTTGCCAAGACCCTGGCAGCCATTGCCCATGTCGGCTGAAAAGCACCTGGGTTATGCCCTGCAGTGGTTTTCCATGGCTGCCGCCCTGTTGTTACTGCTTGTCTGGTGGCGCTGGAAACTGAATCGACACTAACCACACTAACCATAGGGCGAGCTGAATTCAGAACGCCCAATTACAGCAAGAGGAGCCAGGATGAACTCCCGAACCCAAAGACCACTCTTAATACTACTGCTGGCCTTTGCCCTGCCGGTGATACTGGCAAAACTGGTACTGAGCTTCGAGCTATATCAAGGCGGGGCCACCAATAAGGGCCAGTTGCTGCCGGCTAATCTGGGTTATCAGCAACTTGGGCTCGACAACCCGCTTCCCGGCCGCTGGCAAGTCCTATACCTGATACCGGCCAACTGCGATGAACTATGCCAGGAACAACTCTTCATATTGCAGCAGAGCCATACGGCGCTGGGTGCCGAGATGGACAGGGTCGACACCCTGATTTTCATCAACCGGGAAAGCGACACGGAAGCTCCGCTAAACAACGACTTTCATCGAGTCACTCTGGATAAACCTCTGACCGCCGAGAATCCATTACAGCAGCAGATGTTGGTGATAGTCGACCCTCTGGGCGCTTGGGTGTTGGCCTATCCCGGGGTAGTGGATCACCAGAGCCAACTCCTGCAGGGCAAGGCCTTGGTCAGCGACCTGCGTAAGCTGTTGAAACTCTCGAGGGTGGGCTGATGAAACTGAACTTGCTACTGAAGATGACCCTCATCTGCACTCTGACGGTCATCCTGTTGGGCGCCTACACCCGGCTGTCGGATGCCGGCCTTGGCTGCCCCGACTGGCCCGGTTGCTATGGCCATCTCAAGGTGCCTTCTCAGGCCCATGAATTGGCTCATGTCGAACGCCACTTTCCGGGACAAGAAATAGAACCCAAGAAAGCCTGGCTGGAGATGATCCACAGATATGTGGCCGGCTCGCTGGGGATTCTGGTATTACTTATTTTGATCCAGAGTTGGCGTGGCAGCGCAACCCCGAAGAAGCTGCCGGGACTGATCGCCGCCCTGATCGTATTTCAAGCGCTGCTGGGAATGTGGACTGTGACCATGAAACTGATGCCCGTCGTGGTCATGTCTCACCTGCTCGGGGGGTTCACCCTGTTTTCGCTGCTGTTGCTGCTGTATCTCAGGCTCCGACCGCTGCAAATCCCGGATGGCGATCCCAAAGCCCGCACCTTGGCGCCTTTGGCCATGGTGGCGCTGGCTGTTGTGGTACTGCAAATTATGCTTGGCGGCTGGACCTCCTCCAACTACGCCGCCCTGGCCTGCACAGAGTTGCCTATCTGCGAAGGTGACTGGAGCAGCAACCTACGTCTGGCAGATGCCTTCTCTCCTTTTCAGGGGCAGCATCCCAGCTTTGAGTTCGGCGTATTGGATTATCACACCCGGATGACCATACATATTGCCCACCGAATAGGTGCCCTGCTGACCGCGATACTAGTACTCACCCTGGCATTCATGCTCTGGCGCAGAGCCGACTCGAGCATGCTGAAACGCTCGGCTCTGGTACTCACCTTAGTGCTGGGATTACAGCTGTCATTGGGCCTGGCCAACGTCTTGCTGCATCTGCCGCTGCCGGTGGCGGTTGCCCATAACGGCGGCGCAGCCCTGCTGCTGCTGACTTTGGTATTCATCAACTATGCGCTTTGGCGTAAAGCCTGAAGAGGGACTGTTTATGGCCAAACTACTCTCCATAGCCCAGGACGCGACCCGCACAGAGATCTCCTGGCGCGATTACCTGGAAATGACCAAGCCCAAGGTGGTGGCGCTGATGCTGCTCACCGTCCTGGTGGGCATGTGCCTGGCGTTGCCCGGTGCCGTCCCCCTACAGCCCTTGCTTGCCGGGCTAATGGGAATCGCCATGATGGCTGGCTCGGCGGCCGCCTTGAATCACCTTATCGATCGACGCATTGATGGCCTGATGGCCCGCACTTATAACCGCCCCTTACCCAAGGGACGAGTGAGCGTGAGCCGAGCCTTGAGCTTTGCCGTCTTGCTTGGATTGGCGGGCTTTACCCTACTCTATTGGCTGGTGAATCCACTCACCGCATGGTTAACCTGTGCCAGCCTGATTGGCTACGCCCTTATCTATACCGCCTATTTAAAGCGGGCAACCCCCCAAAATATCGTGATAGGTGGCCTTGCCGGTGCCATGCCGCCTCTGCTGGGTTGGACGGCGGTAACCAATGACTTTCACGGCCACGCCTGGCTGTTGGTGATCATTATTTTCACCTGGACTCCACCTCATTTCTGGGCCTTGGCCATTCACCGTCAAAAAGAGTACGCCAAGGTGGATATCCCCATGTTGCCTGTGACTCACGGGGTAGAATTTACCAAGACCTGTATTCTGCTCTACACCCTTCTGCTGGCCATCGCCTGCTTATTGCCGGTTTTGGTTGGCTTGAGTGGCCCCGTCTATCTGCTGGCTTCCACCATTCTCAGTTGCCTGTTTATCTACAAGGCCTGGCAACTCAAGTTTGCCGACCGCCCCGGGCTGGCGATGGCCGTGTTCCGTTTCTCCATCTATCAGCTGATGCTGCTGTTTATTGCCCTGCTGGTGGATCATTACCTCTGGAGTTGAATCATGAAGAAACGCATCTTGGTGGCGGGTATTTTGCTCATAGGTCTTGGCGGTTTGGCCAGTGTGCAGCTGTTTCACCGACCTTCGTCTCAGCCGCCGCAGGCACTGAAAACCAGCTTTCAATATGAAACTCCAAGGCCACTGCAGCCCTTTGAGTTGCAGGACCAAAACGGTCATCAATTCGATAATGACAAGCTAAAACAGCAATGGAGTCTGATTTTCGCCGGTTACACCTCCTGCCCGGACGTATGTCCCACCACCCTTGGCAAACTCAGTGCCGTCTACCCGAAACTGGCACAAGTGGCACCAATACAGGTGATACTGCTCAGTGTCGACCCTGAGCGTGACAGCCAAAGCAAACTCAAAGACTACCTGGCCTTCTTTAATCCCGAGTTCATAGGTTTGCGGGCCGAGCACCCGGCATTGCTGCCCTTCAGCCGCGATCTGGGCCTGGTGTATTCACTGGTCGGCGATGGCCCTGACTACCAAGTGGATCACAGCGCCTCTTTGATTCTGATCTCGCCAGACGGCCGCCGCTACGCCACCATCAAGCCCAGTTCACAAACTCCCGGACAACTGCCGCAAATCCGCAACGATGAACTGCTGGCCGACTTCCGTACTCTGGTTACTCAGTATCGAGGGCCTCACTAACCCCCTAAAGAGCCTAGTCATTCATATACCATTTTTCTTTTGAAAAGAGGCAGAAGTGAAATTTGCCGACTATCTTTTGTGTGTTGGGAAAACAGGGAAGCACTATGTCCATCGACACACTGGCACTGGGAACAGAAATAAACATTCGTAATATTCAGCCACTCTACCAAAAACTATTGGAACTCCTGCATCGGGTCGATGAATTGATCCTGGATGCCGGTGAGTTGCACAAGGTGGATACTGCCGGCGCCCAGTTGCTGTACCTGTTTGCGCTGAGTTGCGACAAGCGAGGGTTGAAACTGTCATGGCAACAGGCTCAACCCGCCTTTATCGCTCAACTGACGCGCCTGGGTATCAGGATCCCGACACTCGATTCGGATTTTGAAAAGGAAACGCTCAATGAAGACAATCCTCGCAGTTGATGATTCAGCCTCCATGCGGCAAATGGTGAGCTTTACTCTCAAGACAGCAGGTTTCGACGTGACCGAAGCCAACAATGGCGAGGAAGCGTTGAAAGTAGCCCAAGGCAGAGAGTTTGACCTGGTGATATCGGACGTCAACATGCCAATTATGGATGGTATCGAGCTGATACGTAACTTGCGCGAGCTGCCCAACTACAAGTTTGTGCCCATGTTGATGCTGACCACTGAGTCGACCACAGACAAGAAGCAACAGGGACGAGCCGCCGGAGCCACAGGTTGGATAGTCAAACCCTTCAACCCGGATCAGCTGTTGGCCACGGTTCGCAAAGTATTGGGTTAGCCTCCGGCAAGGAGCGGATATATGGACATAGATCTGAGCCAATTCACCCAGGTGTTCTTTGAAGAAAGCCTCGAAGGCCTGGAGGTCATGGAATCTGAGCTGCTGAAACTGAACGTGCAGCAACCGGATCCGGAAACCATAAATACCATTTTTCGTGCCGCCCATTCGATTAAGGGAGGCAGCGCCACTTTTGGTTTCAACCAGGTCGCCGGATTCACCCACTTGCTGGAAACCCTGTTGGATGAAATCCGTGATGGCCGCCGGGAAATGACCGCCAATCATCAGGATATGTTGCTCTTGTCGGTGGATCTGCTGCGCAACATGCTGCAGGCCTTGATGGCAAGTCAAAGCTTTG
Organism: Shewanella sp. BJSY2023SW007; assembly: GCF_047314525.1. Lineage (NCBI taxonomy): Bacteria > Pseudomonadati > Pseudomonadota > Gammaproteobacteria > Alteromonadales > Shewanellaceae > Shewanella > Shewanella sp. BJSY2023SW007. The sequence continues at coordinate 109,255 of NZ_JBKORL010000078.1, forward strand.
AATCGCCCCAGCAACAAGAGCTGGAAAACCGCTTCAATCAGGAGCTGTCCGCAGTTGCCGGGGTCGAAGATGCGCCGGATAACGCCAGCCAAAGCAATGAAAAGTCAGCAGCCAAAGTATCAGAAACCAAAGAGTCTGAAACCAAAGATATTGGGCTCAGCTGGCAGATAGATTTCCATGCCGGCGCAGACATTCTCAGATGCGGCAACGACCCCATTTTGATGTTCAACGAGCTTGCCGAGCTGGGTGAGCTAAAGGTCAGCCTGCCTGCGCAGGAACTGCCTGAGTTTGAAGACCTGGACCCCGAATCCTGCCGTCTGTATTGGCAGCTGCAACTCGACACAGAGGCGCCACTTGAGCGGATAAAAGAGGTGTTTGAGTGGGTCGAGGACGACTGTGAAATCCATTATCAGCAGTTACCCGCCAAGGCACAGCTTGTCGAAGGTATTTCTCCGCAGGAACAAGCCCCTATCTCGACTTCTGCCCAAGTCTCCCAAGAGCCACAGGTCGCAGCCACCACAGCCAAAGTGGAGTCCGGCAAGGCTGTTGCCAAAACGGCGGAAACCAGTTCTATCCGGGTCAGCACCGACAAGATAGACATGCTGATCAATATGGTGGGTGAGCTGGTGATCACCCAGGCTATGCTGGGGCAGATAGGCCAACAGGAACACATTGACGATAACGCCCTGCTGTCACTGCAGCAGGGGCTGGAGCAATTGGCCAATCACACCCGGGATCTGCAGGAAAGCGTGATGCAGATCCGCATGCTGCCTATCAGCTTCGCCTTCAACCGTTTCCCCCGCTTGGTACGCGATATAGGTCAGCAGCTGGGCAAGAAGGTCGAGCTGATCCTCAAAGGTGAGGAGACAGAGCTCGACAAGACAGTGATGGAGAAAATTGTCGACCCCATGGTGCATCTGGTACGTAACTCTTTGGATCACGGCATTGAATCACCTGCCGTGCGCAGTGCCAAGGGTAAACCGGAAACCGGCAGGATCACCCTCAACGCCTTCCATCAAGGCGGCAATATCGTCATAGAAATAACCGATGACGGCGCCGGATTGGATACCGGCAGAATTCTCGCCAAGGCCAGAGATAAAGGCTTGGTCGGTGCTGAAGAGGAACTCAGCACAGAGGCGATTCAGCAGCTCATCTTTAAACCCGGCTTTTCTACCGCCGACAGCGTCTCCGACCTCTCTGGCCGGGGCGTGGGTATGGATGTGGTCAGACGCAACATTCAAGCACTCAGCGGCAGTGTGGAGCTGGCCTCAACGCCCGGCAAGGGTAGCCGTTTTACCATTCGCTTGCCTTTGACCCTGGCTATTCTCGACGGCCAGTTGGTGAGGGTCGGCGAGCATACTTATGTGGTGCCGCTGGTCTCCATCTATGAGTCGTTGCAAGTGGAAAGCAGCAAGGTCAACAAGCTGTCTGAAGAGCACGAAGTGATCCGCCTGCGAGACGAGTACCTGCCGGTCATCCGCGTTTATCAGGAGTTCAATCACCTGGCTCAGGCCAAAGAGGTCAAAGAAGGGCTGGTGATGGTGGTGGACAACAACAACCAAAAAGTCGGCCTGCTGGTCGATGAGTTGCTGGCGCAGCAACAAGTGGTGATCAAGAGTCTGGAAGACAACTACGCCAAAGTGCCCGGGGTGTCCGGTGCCACCATTCTCGGTGACGGCCGGGTAGCGCTGATAGTGGATATTCCCGGACTCGTGACCATGTCTGGCCTCAATCAAACTCAGGAACATGCAGCCTAGAAGGGAAGCGCAATGACAGAATCCAACCCTGCAACATCAGCAGCTGCAAAAGATCAATCACAGCAATACCTCACCTTTATGATGGCCGATGAGGAATATGGCGTCGATATTCTCTCGGTGCAGGAGATCCGTGGCTGGGAAGCAACCACGGTGATTCCCAATGCACCGCCCCATGTCAAAGGGGTGATCAATCTGCGCGGCACCATAGTTCCCATCATAGATCTGCGCCAAAGGTTCGGTATCAAGACCCTGGCATATGGCCCAACCACAGTAGTAATAGTGCTGAAGGTGCACCTGGATAAACAGTACAAGGTGATGGGCATAGTGGTGGATGCCGTTTCCGATGTTTTCAGTATCACCCAAAGCGAGATCCGCAGTGCGCCCGATTTTGGCCAGGACACGGACATGCGTTTCATCCATGGGCTCACCTGTGTGGCCGATAAGATGGTCATACTATTGAATATCAATATGTTACTCGGTAATGAAGTGCTGCCGGATGCATCACAACTTTCCAGTTTGCTGCAGCAACTGGACTTGGAACAGCCTCAGGCTGCCAACCTTTAAGACATCGAGGAAAGAAGAATGGATGCCGCCAATGCCAACATAATCAACAGCAATCCCTGGAATCTGCTTGGCTTAATCACGGGCATCGCCGTGATGGCGCTCATGCTGCTAGGCCAAGATCCCAATATCATTATTATTCTGCAGGGTGTCACCCTGGTTTGCATACTGCTTGGGCTATTGCACTCACTCAAGCACAAAGGCACCCTGGATAGCGCCATCAACCAACTGCAGCGGTTGCTGAAAGACGGCACGCAGCAGTTTGCCGAGCTTGATCTGCCTGGCTGGAAGCCACTGCTGGACGAGCTCAGTCTTTGGCGTCAGCGCCAGCAACAGCAGCAAGCCATTCTCAAGGCTCTGGATATCTGCCAGGCCAATGTGATGGTGGCCAATCCGGCCGGTGATATTCTCTACTTCAACCACTCGCTGCAACAAACCATGCAGGACGCCGAGGCCGACATTCAAGAGGTATTGCCCCAATTCCAGGCCGACAAGCTGCAGGGCGCCAATATGGATGTTTTCCACCGCAACCCTGAGCATCAAAAGAAATTGATCGCCGGCTTGGAGCAAGTTTACTCGACTCAGATCAAGGTAGGTCGTCGTACCTTCAGCCTGATAGCTTCGCCGGTATTCGACGAAAACAAGCAGCGTATTGCCACTGTGGTCGAATGGCAGGATCTCACCGAAGCCCTTAGCAAACAACAATTGGAGCAGCAAAGCGCTACAGAAAACACCCGTATCAAGCAGGCCCTCAATGTCTGCCAGGCCAATGTGATGGTCGCCGATACCGACTACAACATCATCTACCTGAACGACTCACTGAATGAAATGCTGGCCGGCAATGAGCAAAAGCTGCAACAGGAGTTGCAGGCCTTCAACATGAGCAAGCTGATTGGCAGCAATATCGATATCTTCCATCGCCATCCTGAGCATCAGCGACAATTGCTGGACCAGCTCACCGACAGCTATAACACCCGCATCAAGGTGGCCGGGCTGACATTCAACCTGATTGCCACCCCGGTATTTGAACAGGGCAAGCGTACCGGCACAGTTGTGGAGTGGCAGGATATCACCGCCAGCCTGGCCAGAGAGCAGCAGGAAAAACAGCTGGCGGCCGAAAATGCCCGCATTCGTCAGGCATTGGATAATGTCAGTTCAAATACCATGGTGGCGGATAACGACGGCAATATCATCTACCTCAACCAAGCTGTGCAGAATATGTTTCAGGCGGCCGAGAAAGATATTCTCCGCGACCTGCCCAAGTTCAATGCCGGCAAACTGCTGGGACAAAATATCGATGGTTTCCACAAGGTCCCCAGCCACCAGCGCAATATTCTCGCCGGATTGACCGAGACCTACGACAGCCAGCTGCAAGTTGGTGGCCGTACCTTCAGGATCATCGCCAACCCGATACTGGACCCGGAACAGGGGCGAATTGGCACTGTGGTTGAATGGGCCGACCGTACCGATGAAGTGGCCATAGAGCAGGAGATTGACGCCATTATCACGGCGGCCAACGACGGCGATCTGAGCCGCCGCCTGGATATTCACAACAAGGAAGGCTTCTTCCTTAATCTCTCCAGCGGCCTCAACCGCTTGGTCGGCATAGCCGATAATGTCATCTCCAAAATCGCCGATATCTTCGATGGCCTGGCCAAGGGGCAACTGGATCGAAAACTTGACGGCGAATATCAGGGTCAGTTTGCCAAGCTGCAGCAAGATGCCAATGCCACCATCAGTAAGTTGACCGAAGTGATTGGGGGCATCAATGACTCAGCCAATACTGTCACTTCGGGAGCCGAAGAGATAGCTCAAGGCAACGCCGACCTTAGCCAGCGTACCGAAGAGCAGGCCGCCTCCCTGGAGCAAACCGCCTCCAGCATGGAGGAGATGACAGCTACTGTGAAGCAAAGCGCCGAAAATGCCACTCTGGCCAACAACTTAGCTCAGGAGGCCAGCGAGAAGGCAGGCGAAGGCGGCAAGGTAGTCAAACAGGCCGTCAGCGCCATGGAGGAGATCAACACCTCGAGCAAACGCATTGCCGACATCATCAGCGTGATAGATGAAATCGCCTTTCAGACCAACCTGCTGGCGCTGAATGCTGCGGTCGAGGCTGCCAGAGCCGGAGAACAAGGCCGTGGTTTTGCCGTAGTGGCCGGAGAGGTACGTAACCTGGCACAGCGCAGCGCCGGTGCCGCCAAAGAGATTAAGGAGCTGATCCGCGACAGCGTCAACAAGGTCACAGATGGAACCCAGTTGGTCAATCAATCCGGTGAAACCCTGCAGGAGATAGTGCAGGCCGTTTCTAAAGTTGCCGACATGATCAACCAGATCAGCATAGCCGCAGAGCAGCAGTCGGTTGGGATCCAGGAGGTCAATAAGGCGGTATCGCAGATGGATGAAATGACTCAGCAAAACGCCGCCTTGGTGGAACAGGTCTCGGCAGCAGGAGATGCCATGGCCGAACAGGCCAGAAGCATGAAGCGTCAATTGGGCTTCTTCAATACCGCCAATCTGGAAAAGGGCGCCGGCAAGCCCCTGACCCTGATCGCCGGGGATAAGTCCCCCAAGATCCGTGTCAGTTCAGAAGAGTGGAGCGAGTTCTAGGAGATACTGATTGAGCTTCGATGAAGAGAAGGCATTCCCGATGACAGCCGCGGACTTTGGCATTATCCGCGAGCTGGCCTATCAACACACAGGGATAGTGTTACCCGAGCGCAAGCGCCATATGGTGTATTCCAGGCTCAGCCGCCGACTGAGATTGTTGCGGCTGGCCAACTTCGAGGAATACTGCCTCAAGCTGCAAAACGACCCTCTGGAACTGGCGCCATTTATCAACGCGTTGACCACCAATCTGACCTCCTTTTTCCGTGAGCGGCACCACTTCAACTTTCTGGAAACCGAACTGGCGCCCTATTGGCAGCAGCGCAAGCAGCGCAGGCTGAGAGTTTGGTCGGCAGCCTGCTCCAGCGGCGAAGAACCCTACAGCATAGCCATGACCTTGGCAGAGCACTTTCCCGCAGCCTCTGGCTGGGATCTGAAAATATTGGCAACCGATCTCGATACCAATGTGTTGGCCAGAGCCGAAGCAGGAGTTTATCCCCAGGCTGGACTGGAGGCCATCCCCAAGCGGTTGCATCACTATCTGCAAGGCGCAGCGGAAGAGTTCAGCATTAGCTGCCAGATCAAAAAATTACTCTTCTTCAAGCAGCTCAACTTACTGGAGCCCTGGCCGATGCAGGGCCCATTCGATGCCATCTTCTGCCGTAATGTGCTGATCTATTTCGACCAGAACACCAAGCAGAAGATAGTGGCCGGCTTCAGAAAACTCCTGGCCGATGATGGCGTGTTGTTTATCGGTCACTCGGAAAGCTTGACCAATATCTCCCGTGAGTTTGAAACCGTCGCTCAAACCACCTATCGCCTGCGGCATCAGAACTCAATTCTGCCGCGACAGTTCGACGCATCAGGAAGGAAGGAGTCATATTAATCATGGTAAGAGTACTGGTTATCGACGACTCAGCGCTAGTGCGCCAGTTGCTGAGTCATATGCTCAGCCAGGCCGAAGACATCATTGTCGTCGGCTGTGCCGAAGACCCCTATAAAGCCAGAGAGATGATTAAAGTACTGCAGCCGGATGTATTGACCCTGGATGTAGAAATGCCCAAGATGGATGGCCTGGCCTTTCTACGTAACTTGATGCGCCTAAGACCCATGCCAGTGGTGATGGTGTCGTCCTTAACCGAGCGCGGCGCCGAAGTGACCTTAGAGGCCTTGTCCCTCGGAGCGGTCGACTTTATCGCCAAACCTAAACAGGACTTGACCAATAGGCTTCTGGACTATCAGCAAGAGCTGATCGATAAAGTGCATTTGGCCGCCGCCAGCCATGTCACCCCGCAATATGGCAGCTCGGTGCCGCTCTGCTGTGACACCAAACTCAAGCACCGTATCATAGCCATAGGTGCTTCCACCGGCGGTACTGAAGCCATTCAACGAGTAGTGGCGCCGCTGCCGGCCAATACCCCCCCCATAGTCATAGCCCAGCATATTCCCGCAGCCTTCAGCGCTTCATTTGCCCGTCGTCTCAACCAATACGCCAGCATGGAAGTGATAGAGGCACAGGGCGGGGAAAGATTGACTCAGGGCGTTGCCTATCTGGCACCGGGCCATGCCCACTTGGTACTCGAACGCCGTGGGGCCCATATCTATACCAGACTGCTGGACACAGCAAACGTCAACCGCCATAAGCCCTCGGTGGATGTGCTATTCAACAGCATTGCCGAGATTGCCGCTAAGTCGGCGATAGGGGTGATTCTCACGGGCATGGGTAAAGACGGTGCGGCAGGCCTGCTGAAAATGCATCAAGCGGGAGCCCACACCATAGCCCAGGATGAGGCCAGCTCCGTGGTTTGGGGTATGCCTGGCTCGGCCGTGGCACTCAATGCCTGCAACGAGCAGTTGCCACTGGTGAATATCCCGGCCAGGTTGTTGCAATTACTGACTACTCCGTGACCCAGCTGCCGTCATCCTTTGGCCTAACCCATGCCTGGGAAAACCAATAATAACTGCCGTGACGTTTGCTGGGGGCGGTACAGTTGTATCTGGATCGCCCCGGCGGCAAGTCCAGTTCAGCCTGAATACGGAAACGATTCGCCGACAACCATTGCGGCTTCTTGGCCCCCTGCCCCTGCACATAACACATGAGCTGCGACTGATTGATATCGCTCATGTCCAGAGTCACCTCAAGTTCGGGCCGCCACTGGCCCATAGGTAACTCAGGGTTACTGGGAGAGATGGCCTGCACCGGCATATTCAGGCTATGCAGTTTCACCTTGAGAGCATTCATATCAGCATAGGCACCGGCCACGGGGAAACGCGGCAAAGAGGTTAAAGCAGAGTGAGGGCCTGCCGCACCGGACTGCTGCCCCAAGCCAACAAACCCCAGACGCTGCAACAAGGCCTCCAACTGGCTGTTATATTCACCGTAGGGATAGGCGAGTATCTTCAGATTGTCGCCGGTTTCTTTGGCAATTCGGGCCTCGGTCTCAAGCAGATTGTCCTCGATTCGCGCCAGCCACTGCTCCTCGGTTTCGGTGGTATTGCGGCGGATCAGATGCTCATGCCCCCAACTGTGGTTGGCAATCTCGGCGCCTTCTGCCGCCAGTGTTCTGAGCTGCTCCCAGCTCATCATCTCACGGTAACCCTTTTCTATCGGTTCTATCGCCACAAACAGTGTGTAGGGAAAGCCAAACTCTTTCAGTATTGGATGCGCCGCCTCGGCAATGTTGAGGTAACCGTCGTCGAAGGTGATGGCAACCGTTCTCGGTGCCAATGTTTTGGACTGACGAATCGTCTCTATCACTTGGGTCAGCGGCACCACATTGAAATCATGGTCCGCCAGATACTGCATCTGCTCCCGAAACTGGGCCGGAGTCACACTGGTACTGGCCGGCGAGCTGTCAGAAACATGGTGATACTGTAGAATAACTGCCGCCAGAGCGGGTGAACTTATTAGCCCAAGACAACTGCAGAGCAAAAAGCACAGCTTTTTCAACATCATTAACCTCTGAGAAATTATGACCACCAGCATTGGCCTGTTTGACAGGCAAAAAAATCGTCAGCTGTTTGCACTGGCGCTTCCAATGATACTGTCCAACATTACGGTTCCGCTACTGGGTCTGGTAGATACGGCTGTCATAGGACACTTGAGTGACGCCTATTATCTCGGGGGCGTCGCCGTTGGCTCGACCATTATAACACTGCTATTCTGGTTGCTGGGTTTTCTGCGTATGGCCACCACGGGCCTAGTTGCCCAAGCCTATGGCGCCGATGACAAGCCTCGGCAACTGCAGCTGTTGTTGCAGGCCGGTTCGCTGGCACTTTTTCTCGGCTTATTGGCTCTGCTGTTGCAAGGGCCGATACTCAGCCTGGCCGCCAGTTTATCCGATGCCAGTGAGCAGGTCAGTCACTACGCCGCGAGCTACTTTTCCATTCGTATCTGGTCAGCCCCATTTGCATTGCTGAACCTGGCTCTACTTGGCTGGTTGCTGGGCCGTCAGCAACCCAAGGCCGCCATGTGGCAGTTGATCATCGCCAACAGTGCCAATATTGCCCTAGATCTGCTGTTTGTTATAGGTTTGGGTTGGGGCGTAGAAGGCGCAGCCCTGGCATCCGTCATCGCCGATATGACCGCCTGTGCCGTAGCCTGTACTATGGTGTTGCGCCAGTTAAAACAGTTCAATCTGCCGCCTCTTGCCGAGTTGCTCGGGCAGTTACATCCCCGCGACTTTAGTCGCCTCTTGAGCCTGAACCTGGATATCTTTATCCGCAGCTTGTGTTTGCAGGCAACCTTCGCCTTTATGACCTTCAAGGGCGCCGGGCTCGGTGATGAAACTGTCGCGGCCAATGCCGTGTTATTGAATATGTTGCTGCTAATCTCTTACGCTTTGGACGGTATAGCCTACTATGCCGAGGCCGAAGTAGGCCGAGCTATGGGACAAAAACACTTGGATGCACTCAGGCAAGCGGTCGCCCTGGCGTTTAGCTGGTCGGCCATCATAGCCTTGGGGTTCAGTGGCTGTTTCTGGATTTTCGGTGAGCAACTCATCGGCATACTGACTAATATTCCCGAGGTTCGCCACACCGCCCTGCTCTACCTGCCATGGCTTATCGCCCTGCCACTGCTGGCATTTGCTTCCTATTTATTTGACGGTGTCTATATTGGTGCCACCAAAGGTAAAGTGATGCGCAACAGCATGATTTTCGCCAGCTTGGCAGTATTTTTTCCGGTCTGGTTCATACTGCAACCTCTGGGTAACCATGCTCTCTGGGTTGCGATGAGTGCCTTTATGCTGGCGCGTAGCCTGAGTCTCGGGCTGCACTTTCTCTGGCGCCAACACCACTTTATCCCAGCCTGATGGCAGTAAAGAATCCACCTTCTGAAGAAGGTGGCTTTATATATGCCCCCTCAAAGGGGGCGTTGTTTACTCCAGCGTTAACTGAGCTTGCTCCTGCTTTTCTTCTTTCTCTTGATGTCAGACATAACGCCTTATTATCTCTTCATTTATTCCAACCGTATCGACAAAGTATCCTCGCTGCCAAAAATGGTTACCCCACATTTTGTTCTTCCTCAAGTGCGGATATTTACTAAATAGTTTTAGTGCTATTTTGCCTTTGAGCGCTCCCATCAGTCTTGATATCGATAACTTTGGCGGAACTTTTATAACTAAATGAACATGGTCTACCTGAACATTTAACTCTACTACTTTGCACCCAAGTTGCTCACTGTAAACGTGAATACAGCGGTAAACATCCTTACCTACTTTGTTTTTGAGAATCCTAAAACGGTACTTTGGAATCCAAACTATATGATATTGACATCGCCAATACACATGCGATGCTTGCTCGTATCTACTCATGCTTTTTGTCCTTTGACTTCGCTAAAAATCAAAAGAGCAATTAGCATGGGTAGCCTTTACAGGCCAAGCCTAAATTGATGATAACCACCTACTGAAGTAGGTGGTTTAGGGGCTGAAAATAAAAAAGGACAGTTCAATACTGTCCTTTTCTTTGGCGCCAAGTACCAGTATTACTGGTAAGAATGGTCGCCATGCTGGTGATCTGTTACGTCACGAACACCGGTCAATTCGCCGGGGAAACGCTCCAGCAACTGAGTCTCAATGCCGTCTTTCAGGGTCACATCGACCATGGAGCAGCCGTTACAACCACCGCCGAACTGCAGTACCGCCACGCCGTCATCAGTGATCTCCACCAGCATGATATGACCGCCGTGACTGGCCAGCTGGGGGTTAATCTCGGCTTGGATCATATACTCCAAGCGCTCGGTCAGTGGAGCATCGTCAGACACTTTACGCATCTTGGCATTGGGCGCTTTCAAAGTCAGTTGTGAACCTAACTGATCGGCCACCAGGTCAATGCTGGCTTCTTCCAGGAAGGGAGCGCTTTTTTCATCGACCATGGCCTTAAAGCCATTGAATTCCAATTCGATATCGTCGGCTTCAACTGCATCCGGTGGGCAATATGAAACGCCACATTCGGCCTGAGGAGTCCCAGGGCTGATAACAAAGACCCGAATATGAGTGCCTTCCGGCTGACCATCCAGGAGTTTAACAAAGTGCGCCTGAGCTGCTTCGGAAATGGTAATCATGACAACCTGCTCCGTCAGGGTAAACCTGAGTAAATTAGTAAGAATTAGAGCTATCATACTCCGACTGCCATGCGCTTTGTAGTCCCGAAAGCGATAGAGCTGAGTTTTTTGTTGTCGGGATCTCGATTTTATCTTCCACAATTTCAAGTCGAATCTTGATCTTTAGTTGTCACCATACTTACCGCCTTTAACCGCTCAGGAGCTATGGCTCAATCCGGGCGCTTCGGCTCTGGCCAGACACCACACCTGAACATCCGGTGACCAGGGAGCTAAAGCCCTGGCCGCTTCCCGGATAGTGGTGCCTGTCGTCACCACATCATCCACCAATACCAACCGTTGCCACTGTAATTCCCCCCTCACTGCAAACGCCTTGGCCAGATTCCGCCTACGAGCCTTGCCGCTGAGACCGGCCTGGGGTGCGGTATCCGCGACCCGCAGCAGCAAAGAATCCTCCAGCGGCAGCGCCAACTCTTGACTCAACATGGATGCAATCACCCAGGCCTGATTGAAGCCCCGCTGTTGCAGCCTCGCCGGATGCAAAGGAATAGGCACCAAGGCCTGTGGCCAACAGATAAGTCCAGCAGTCGCCAACGTCTTTACTCTGGAAGATAAAGCCCGGACCAATGTCGGCAGTGGAGCAAAATCCTGCTGGTATTTGACTCGGCCGACTAATGGCCCCAATGCGGAGTGATAGCTGGCCGGTGCCACTACAGGGATAGGACTGTGTTTCATGCAGGAACCACAATAGCGGGCAATGACAGCCAACTCCCGACCACAGCCGAGGCAGATAGGTTGTCGGTAGCAGCTGGCAGCAAGACAGCAGGGACACAAACCCTGACTAGCTGACGGGATCTGCTGGTGACACAGTAGGCAACGGTTGGGTAAACTGGCGGCCAATAGGGCCCGGCATCCTGCCAATAGAGGGCTCCACATAACAAATCTTCCATGAGGTGTTTCAGTGAGTCTGTATATCGAAAGCCAGGGACAGGGACGGGATCTGATCTTACTCCACGGTTGGGGCGTCAACAGTGGCGTTTTTCATCCTCTGCTGCCTGGCTTATCTCAGTATAGAGTCCACTGTGTCGACCTGCCGGGATTTGGTTTTAGCCAGACCATTGACGGGGAAATAGACGACTGGGTGGACGCCCTGGTGGCCGCTCTGCCCGAGCAGGCAGTATGGTTGGGCTGGTCGCTCGGAGGCCTGGTCGCCACCCGGGTAGCTCAGCGCTTTCCAGAACGAGTTGCCGGACTTATCACTGTCGCCTCATCTCCCTGCTTTATGGCCAGGAGCGACAACCAATGGCCAGGAATAGCACCGAATGTGCTGACTCAGTTTGCCGAGCAACTGCAACAGGATCAGCAGCGAACCATAGAAAGATTTCTAGCGATCCAAGCTATGGGCAGCGATAGCGCCCGTGACGATATTCGCACCATTCGCGAGCTGGTTCTGGCACGTCCGCTACCCAATGAACAAGCTCTGGCGCAAGGCTTAGAGATGCTGGCCAAGGTGGATCTACGCCCCGGACTGGAACGACTCGCCCTTCCCTGGCTCAGGGTTTGGGGCAGGCTGGATGGGCTGGTGCCCAGAAGAATCGCTAACCTCTTGCCGGGTAACGCATCAACCACAGATTTACTGCTGGCCAAGGCATCACACGCCCCCTTTATTTCCCATCCTCAGGAGTTTATTCAGGGGCTAAATAGCTGGCTAACAGAGAAAGACTTTAATTCCTTGCCCTGATTGACTATTATTTGGACAGTAATATAAGGAATGCCCTATGCAGCTTGTCTCCCACTACCCACAGGTACCGATCGCGACCAGTAATCCTGCGACCGATGCCGCTCGGGTAGAGAGTCAACAAAGACCGCCGGTCATTCCGCCGCAGCAACCCAGTAAAGGCCATGAAGAAAGGGCATTCAACCCGCAGCATGAACGCACAGCAGACTCGGCGCAGCAACAGGCCAAACTAGCCGATAGAGTCCAGGAGCGCCAACAACAGTCTGGTCAACAACAGCAGCAACAAGAGCAACAGCAACGCCAAGGCAGTAAGCCTCTGCGGCTGAACCTGTTCAGCAAGCCGGCTCTGGATCGCCGCGATATCCGTAACCGCCAGCTTGAAGCCTCGGCGTATCCCAAACCCGCAGTTGCATTAAATAGCGGACCTCATCCCATGCCGAATGAAACACCGCAGTTTTATCGTGAGCTGGGGCAGAGAATCGATACCTTTTACCATCAATGCACCGAGCCTATGCCCGCAGCCGGTATCTCTGCACTGGCTTGATCCAACTTTGGCGGCAGCTTATATAAGCCATCCTGATATGCCATGCTACCCCAGAGTGCCAACCCAAGCGCCGTGCGAGCCATTGAATCAGAGAGTGGCGCGGCGTGCAGTTGCTCCTTTACAGGATCATAATCAAAGGTCATAGGCGCTTTCTCCGGCTGTAATATGGTGACCTTGTTATCCTCCATATAGGCAAAATTTTTGTTGTATTGCATCAAGGCCCTGCCAGTCCAGTTGTCGGGCATCTTTGTCAAATCCCTCCCTAACATAGGGTAAGTGGCATCTATGCCGGCCAAAGACAACAGAGTTGGCGGCAGATCTATCTGACTCACTACCCGCGGGTCCCGTTTAGCCGTTATCCCTTCACCCAATAATAAACCGGGGATCCTGAATCTGGGCACTGGCACCAAGGAAGCCCCGGAAACCCGGCTGTCATGATCGGCCACCACCAGAAACAGGGTGTCACGCCAATAGTCAGCCTCTTTCGCCAGTCGAAAAAACTCACCTATGGCGTAATCGGCATACTTGGCAGCATTGTTACGGGTCTGTTTTGGCTGTTCATACAGTTCGATACGGCCATCAGGAAATTCAAAGGGATCATGATTGCTCGAACTGAACACCAGGCTAAAGAAAGGTTTTCCCTCGGCATGAAGGCGCTTGAACTCTGAGTCGGCCTTGCGCATTAGATCTTCATCTGAAGCCCCCCAGGAGCCGACAAAGGCAGGTTTAGGATAGTCTTTCTGGTCGACTATGGTGCTAAAGCCATTACCGAGGAAGAAGCTGCGCATATTGTCAAAATGGCTTTCACCACCGTAGATAAAGGAAGTGGAATACCCTTGAGCCTGCAGCAATGCAGCAAGACTGAAGAAACCACTTTGACTCTTGCCGAGTTTGACCACAGAACGCGCCGGCGTTGGGGTGAAACCAGTGGTCACCGCCTCTATGCCTCGAACTGAACGTGTACCCGTGGCATACAGGCTCTCGAAATACCAGCCTTCATTGGCCAAAGCGTCCAGATTTGGGGTCAGCGGTAAGCCCCCCAAACTGCCAACGAAACGAGCACCCAGGCTCTCCTGCAATATGATGACTATATTCTTGGGTTTACCACGATAGCTGGCCTGGTTCTGACTCAAACTGGGATACTGGTCTGATATAAAGTCAGCTGGCGCACGGCCAGTCTCCTGGCGGATTATCTGATAGATCTCCTTTCTGTCCATATCGCCATAGATCCACGATGTGTCGGCCTCGTTATTCATTTGGCTGATAGCAAAAGCCAGCGAGTAACCTGAATTGACCACCAACGAGTTGACGAGTGGATCATCGGCGAAGGCCACCATGGCCGGATTCAACGGTCTATGACCAAGAGTGGATCTGGCCCCAGCCAAAGACAAGACAATGATCAGCACACCGAGCACAGGGCGCCAATACCACTTGGGGAAACGACAATTGCGACAGAGATAACCTGAGAGTTTCCAGCCGCTCCAAAGGATGACTCCAGACAAAACCACTGAAATAATCAGCTCCAGCTTGCGGCCGCTCCAGAGCATGGAAAGTACTTCTTTGGGATAAATAAGATACTCAACATAGAGGCGATTTGGCCTGACACCGTACTCTTCAATAAAGGAGGGAGTAGACAACTCCAAGAACAACAAATACCAAAGCCCGAGAGTCAGCCACAGACGTTGTATCCAAGACCAGCAACGCCCGAGCCAATGATCGCCGCCAAACAAGGCGGTACCCAGCGCCACAACACCCCAAAGCCAACAAAGCATGGCCACATCTACCCTGACCCCCTGCAACAACAGATGGCTCCAACCACCAACGGCTACTACCCTTTCGTATTGCCAAAGCCCCAGCCCAATTCGGCTCAACATCAGGCACAACAAAGCCAATAAACTGAAAATCAGTACACCGCGAAACGGTCCGGTAAACTTAAAACGAGAAAACATCATTTCCAGGGTTCCTCACCACTTTTTTGCCTTGGCGTTTGTTAAAAAATTGACAATTTACCGCACGCCAACCCCCAGAAAGAGCCGATTTGCCGCGCAATTATGACAGAAAGACTAAGATAAAGTTTCATTAACATTTGTTTGTTATTGTCTATCGCGCCAGAGGGTGAAGCCGTTCGCAAAAGATAGTAAAAGTGGCAGAATTCATGGTTAGCGAGAAACAGCACTATTGGCTCGAGTATTAGCAACAAAAAATCGCGGGTAAAAAAATCCCCCGATAATTATCGAGGGATTCATCTATTGTCGGACCGTTAATAGATATTCAACAACTTGTCGATCAGCTTTTCTTCAGCTTGGCAAAGGCATCGGCAAAGGCATTGCCCATAGCGGCATTCACTGGCTGTGGCTTGGTGGCAGGACGTTGTTTGCCCTGACCTGGTTTATTGCCCTTGGCTTGCGGCTTGCCGGCTCTTTGTTGTGGCTTGCCTGGCTCAATCTTTTCGTCCAGGCGCATCGACAGACCTATACGCTTACGCTCAATATCTACCTCCATGACCTTTACCTTGACCACATCACCGGCCTTGACCACGGTATGAGGATCGCTGACAAACTTGTCGGTCAGAGAAGATATGTGCACCAGTCCATCCTGATGCACGCCGATATCGACAAAGGCACCAAAGTTAGTGACATTGGTCACCACGCCTTCGAGGATCATCTCTGGTTTAAGATCCTTTAGTGCCTCAACCCCATCTTTGAATTTGGCGGTCTTGAACTCGCCCCGGGGATCCCGACCTGGCTTATCCAACTCCTTGAGGATATCCGTTACTGTCGGCAAACCGAATGCATCAGTGATGAATTCGGCCGGATTGATATTGCTCAGCAGTTCACTGTTGCCTATCAGTTCGGCAACAGGTTTACCCTTGAGCTTGGCAATATTTTCTACCAGCGAATAAGCCTCAGGGTGAACGGCCGATGCATCCAGCGGATTGCTGCCTTCACGGATCCGCAGGAAGCCGGCGGCCTGTTCGAAGGCCTTGGGCCCCAGGCGTGGCACCTTGAGCAGTTCTTTACGGTCGTTGAAGCGACCGTGTTCGTCGCGATATTCCACCAGATTTTTGGCCAAGGTGCGGTTAAGACCGGCCACCTGACTCAGCAGCGGCATGGACGCCATGTTTACATCAACGCCGACACCGTTTACACAATCTTCAACCACAGCTTCCAATGAAGCCGACAGCTGGCTCTGGCTGACATCGTGTTGATACTGGCCCACACCAATGGACTTGGGTTCAATCTTAACCAACTCCGCCAGCGGATCCTGCAGCCTTCTGGCGATGGATACGGCGCCACGCAGTGAAACATCGAGATCCGGAAACTCATTGGCCGCCAGCTCAGAGGCAGAATAAACAGAGGCTCCGGCTTCACTGACCATCACCTTAGTGATGCCGGGATTGCTGTCTTTGACCATGGCAATCACTTCACCTGCCAGCTTGTCGGTTTCACGGGAAGCGGTACCGTTACCTATGGCGATCAGCTCCACCTTGTGCATATTGACCAGATTAGCCAGAGTGCGTATCGACTTATCCCACTGATTTTGAGGCGCATGAGGGAAGATAGTGGTATGGCCCACCAACTTGCCTGTGTCGTTGACCACAGCCACCTTAACCCCGGTACGCAACCCGGGATCCAGTCCCATGGTGGCCTTGGCTCCGGCAGGAGGTGCCATCAGCAAGTCGCCCAGGTTACGGGCAAAGACTTTAATCGCCTCGGTTTCCGCCGCTTCACGCATTCTGGTGATAAACTCGGTTTCCATCTGCAGAGCGATTTTGATCCGCCAAGTGGCTGTGACAACCGTCTTCAGCCAGTTATCCAGAGCATTGTCACTCAGCTTAAGACGCAAGTGTTCGGCAATGAGCACCTCACAATAGCTACCGGCTTTGGCTTCTGCCTCAGGATCGGCATTCATCGATAGACTCAACACGCCTTCATTACGGCCGCGCAGCATAGCCAGCGCCCGGTGAGAAGGCACTGAGCTGAGTTTTTCAGTGTGCTCAAAATAGTCGCGAAACTTGGCGCCTTCCTTCTCCTTGCCGGAGACCAGTCGGCTTTCAATGACAGCCGACTGTTGCAGATGGTTACGCACCTTGGCCAGCAACTCGGCATCTTCGGCGATCCGCTCCATCAGGATATAACGGGCACCATCCAACACCGCCTTGGTATCGGCAAAACCGGCTTCCGGATTGAGATAGGCCTCGGCGGCCTGTTCAGGATCCATGGAGGCGCTGCCGGCGGCGGCATAGAGGGCATCAGCCAAGGGCTCGATACCGGCTTCAATGGCAATTTGGCCCTTGGTACGGCGCTTGGGTTTATAGGGCAGGTACAGATCTTCAAGCCGGGTCTTGCTGTCGGCTTCATTGATGGCGTGCTTCAGTTCGGCGGTCAGTTTTCCTTGGGCTTCAATCGAGGAGAGGATCACCTGACGCCTATCATTGAGCTCCCGCAAATAACCGAGACGAGTGTGCAGGTTACGCAGCTGGGTATCATCCAGCCCCCCCGTCACCTCTTTACGGTAACGGGCCACAAAAGGCACTGTAGCGCCTTCATCCAGCAAGCTGATGGTAGCAGCAACCTGCTGCTCACGAACGTTCAGCTCCTGGGCAATAATCTGAGCAATATTATGCATAGTAAGGATCTGTTGGATTGACAAAATTCAGTTGCGCCAACCATACCACAGCCAGCCTGAAAGTTTCATAGCCGGAGAGCGAGATTCCAGCCTTTAGCCAGCTAATCACATCCTAGGTTTAGCACCTTGACACTCTTTACAAAAATTCATCACAACTATGGACAGAGAAAACCAGCCTATTTTATACTCCTTAACCGTTATGTAAATGACAATGATTTGTATTTATTTGATCGGCAGGGAGCGCCGGAAACCGCAAACCAATAAGCCGTCTTCCAAGATGGCAAACATTAGGAATAACGATGAAATTCACTCGCTCCCTTGTCGCTCTGTCAGTACTTTCCGGACTGGCAGCCCAGGCGGCTTACGCCAAAGAGCCCCAAATGGAAACCATGGTCATCACTTCCAGTCGGATGGAAAAACCACTCAGTGCCATCCCCAATACTGTGACTGTCATAGACCAGGAACAGCTCAAGCAACAGCTGGCCACCACCCGGGACTTATCGACCATTTTGGGCAACCTGGCCCCCAGCTTCTCCCCCAGCCGCCAGAAAATGACCAATACCGGTGAAACCCTGCGCGGCCGAGCTCCCCTCATCATGATAGATGGCGTGCCTCAGTCAAACCCTCTACGCAGTGGTGGTCGCTCGGGTCAAACCATAGATCCCATGATGATAGAACGAATTGAAATCATCCATGGCGCCAATGCCATGCACGGCCTTGGCGCTCAGGGCGGCATAATTAACTACATCACCAAGAAACCCAGCGGCGACAACGAAAGCCGGGTAAGTTTTGATCTGTCCTCCCCCACCAGCTTCGAATCCGACAGCCTGAGCTTTGGTGCCAACTATGCCTTCTCCGGCCAAAGCGGCAACCTGGATATGCTGGGTTCAGTGGGATACCACAGCAATGGTGTTTACTATGATGCCAACGATGATGTCATAGGTGTCGACACCACCCAGGGCGAGTCGATGGACAGCCAGAGCAAGGACTTCTTTCTCAAGTTGGGCTATGAGTTCAGCGAGTCGCGACTGGAGCTGATGGTCAACCACTACGATATGGACAACAATGGTGATTGGATGCCGGTCAAAGGCAATGTCGCCACAGATACTCCTACATCGGCGGTAAAACAGCAACAACCCTGGCAGGCAGCCAACAACAAGGTCACCACCAGCAGCCTCACCTATAAGCATCGCAACATCGCCGGGCAGCAGTTGGAACTGCAACTGTTCAACCAGAACTTCAAGGGTGTCTATGGCGGTGGCTGTTTCGGCAGCTTCTATGATCCGGCCTTCGAAGGTGCAGCGAATCTGACAACCTGTGATACCGGCGCCAATGGCGAGCAGTACTTCTATGACCAGTCACGCAACAAGTCCAACAAGTGGGGCCTCAAGGCGTCAATGATCGCCAATAATCTGGCCGACAGCGGCGTGGATCTGGCCTATGGTGTAGACCTTTTCAGCGATACCACAGAGCAGGATCTGGTGCAGACCGGACGCGCCTGGGTACCCGAGACCCGTTACGACAATATCGCCCCCTATGCCCAATTGAGCTTCTCACCTGCAGATGCCCTGACCCTTTCCGGCGGCATTCGTTATGAATATGCCAAACTCAAGGTCGATGATTTCCAAACCCTGTGGGCCTCTGGCCACAAACAGGTTGCCGGTGGCGAACCGGATTTCAATGAAACCCTGTTCAATATAGGTGCCAGCTATAACTTCACCTCAGCGCTGCGCCTCTATACCAGTTACAGCCAAGGTTTTGGTATGGCAGACATAGGGCGAATTCTGCGTGACGGCAACAGCTTCCCGGACCAAAACCCCAGCGTGGAAGGCTCTTTGACGCTGGAGCCCGTGGTCACAGATAACTATGAACTGGGCTTGGACTATCAAGGCGAGTTGTTGGCAGCCAAGCTGGCACTGTATCGCTCCGAGGCCAAACTGGGTGCCCGCTTGGCCCTGAATGAAGACGGCTTCTACAATGTGAAACGGGAAAAGAGCGTGATCCAAGGACTGGAAGCCAATGTCACGGCTTACCTGGGTAATGACGACGATCTGGGGCTGAACCTGGCGCTGCAGCAAGGGGAGTATGATTCCAATAAAGATGGCAGCACAGACACAGATCTCGACGGCGCCAACATAGCACCCAATCGTCTTAACCTGTTCTGGGAACACAGGTTCAATGCCGAGATGAGTGGGCGGATTCAGGCCAACTACTATATGGACCGTAGCTTTAAAAAGGCCAATGGTGAAGAGTACGCCGAGTTTGACGGCTATGTCACGGTTGATGCCTCCTTCTCTATGCCTTTGTACCAAGGCACTTTGACATTGGGGCTACAGAATCTGCTGAATAAGGACTACTACAGTTACTACTCACAGACTATGGCTAACGACAACCGTTACTTCAAAGGCATGGGTCGTACTGTCAGCATAGGCTTCAGCTTGCCGTTTTGAGGACACTTTCATCAGGGAAACTGCCGGTAGTTCTCATAAAAAGCCAGTTCAGGAACTGGCTTTTACTTATAATCTGGTTCTACTCTGGATAACTGGTATAGCAGCAAGAGAAAGGATAACTCTGAACAAACTCCCGGACGCCAACCAATCCTAGATAAAATCCTTGTAGAGTTCCCCGCTAACCCATAAGCCAGCCACCTAAGCTGGCTTTTTATACCAATCCGCATTGAAGTCTGATCTAATGGTAGGCAACTCAACACTTATGGTTGGCCCATGAAATCTGAAACTGCCGAAAGCTTGCTTTGCCTCTCTAAAAAAGAAAAAATCCCCAAAGCGTATGCGGTTACTCGCCGTGTCCATATTTTTGCAATCCCGTAATAGTACTCAAATAGCGAACCAGTTAAAGGTGGCAAGATCCAGCGTCAACTCATGGGTCTCAAACTATCTTGAACAAGGGCTCGTAGGGCTTGAAGATAAGCAGCGACCCGGCAAAAGACCATCATTGTCCAATGACTAAAAGCGGAGGCTCGCCAGATATATTGAGTTCAAAGCACAATCGAATGAGGGAGGCAGGCTAACCGGGGCAGATATCCAGCAATACATATCGAGTGAGTTTGGTGTCGAGTACCACCTCAATCATATCTACAAGCTACTCAAGGGCATGGGGTTCAGCTGGATAACCAGCCGCTCCAGGCATCCCAAACAGACTCAAGGCGTGCAGAACGCTTTTAAAAAAGTTTACTCTGGAAACGCTCCTTCACACACCTATCCATATACGACCACACTAGATTGATATTTGGTTTCAGGACGAAGCCAGATTTGGTCAGCAAAATACAACAACACGACTCTGGGCACCGAAAGGCAGTAGACCCAGAGCGCTAAAACAGCAGCAGTTTGAATACGCGCACCTCTTCGGCGCAGTCAGTCCCGCAACAGGAGAAACTGAAGCCATCATCACGCCGTTTGTTAATAAGGACATCATGCGCCAGCACCTGGAACTGAGCGCCAACCGAACTAAACCAGGACGACATGCTGTGGTGGTAATGGATGGTGCAGGGTGGCATACCAATGACATTGCAGTTGATATCCCCAACTTGT